>JANYHW010000063.1 GCA_025358885.1 Cytophagales bacterium
CATCGTCGTGGATTTACCGGCGCCATTCGGTCCCAGGAAACCAACAATTTCACCTTCCCGAATAGAAAATGAGGCCTCGTCAACAGCCCGTTGCTGGCCGTAAATCTTGGTGAGTTGCGTTACCTGGATTGACATTTTACAGGGTTGCAAAATAAGGTAAAAGTAGGAAGTCCTCCTACCATTGGCCGACAACAGGTCGCAATGGCCGGGCAATCTTGGGGTCACCTCCTGCAAACTTGGAACATTAATTGCCGTTGATAGAAAAATTAGGAAATTTGCCAAGCAACTATTTTGCATGAAAGCCCTTCTGATACTCACGTTCGCATTTATCACCCTGACTTCTTCGGCCCAGGACGGCTACAAAATTGATTTCAAGATCAAGGGCTTCAAAGACACTACCGTACTTCTGGGTTATTACATCGGAGAGAATAATTATGTAAGGGACACCGCACGGGCCAATGCCCAGGGTGTTTTTAGCTTCGATGGCAAGGAAAGACTTCTTCAAGGCGTCTATTTTTTGGCGATAAACAAGGTTAAGGTTCCTTTTGATTTTCTGGTCAGCCGTCAGCAACATTTTAGCATGGAGACCAATACCGATGACTATGTGAGGGGTATGAAGATAAAAGGCGATGAAGACAATCAACTCTTCTTCGATAACATGATTTTCATTTCCGAACGACATAAAGAAGCAGATCCTTTCCTGAAGGTTATCAAGGACAGCACCCTGAATGAAGATCAAAAGAAGCAGGCTCGGGAAAGCTTTCAGAAAATCAATGACAAGGTGATGGCCCATCAGGACGAAATCGTCACCAAATATCCAGCCTCGCTGACGGCACGGATAATGAAGGCATCGCGTCCCGTTGAAGTGCCAGACCCTCCACGGAAACCAAATGGGACCATCGACTCAACGTTTCAGTTGCGCTACTACCGCCAGCACTATTTTGATAATTTTGATATCGCAGACGATGCCATGATGCGCCTTCCCAAGCCATTCTATACCGAAAAATTAAACGAATACCTCGACAAACTATTCCTGCAAATGCCAGATAGCCTTATGGCCGCGATCGATGATCTTGCCACCAGGGTGAAGAAGAACAAAGAAACGTACAAGTTCCTGGTATGGAATTGCGTGTACAAATATCAGAAACCAATTATTATGGGACTGGATGAAGTATACGTCAGACTTGTCGACAAATATTACCTGTCTGGTGAGATGGATTTTTGGATCGATGCCGGCCTCAAGAAAAATCTAAAGGACTATGCAGACAAACTTCGCGTTAGCCTCATTGGCAAGACTGGCGCCAACCTGAGTATGCAGGATCAAAACTTTCAACAAAAATCTATATACGAAATCAAGAAGAGGTATGTAGTCCTTTACATTTTTGATCCCGACTGTGGGCATTGCAGGGAGGAGTCCCCGAAGCTCGTTGATTTTTACAATAAAAATAAAGTGAAGTATAACCTTGAAGTATTCGCCGTAAGTGCAGATACATCGATGCAAAAAATGCGGGATTACATCAAGGAGATGAAAATGACCTGGGTCACCGTCAATGGTCCCAGAAGCTATGTAGGATTATATTCCAAATTGTACTACGCCGAAACAACCCCCAGCTTGTATGTACTGGACGACAAGAAAAAAATCATAGCCAAAGGACTACCTGCAGAACAATTAGAGGGATTTCTCACCAATTATGAAAGGTTCCTTCAGCGAAAAGCAGCACTAAAAAATAAGGGTTCGTAAAGGCAGGTCCAATACAGATTAACCTTGCACTCTACGATTCATACGCCCATTCCGCTGTTTTAATACGATTTCTTAAATAATTAGCCCAGCGGATGCAACTATTTAGCCCCTCTGGAGTATCTAAGGTATAATTTACACCTCCTATGGCCCTTCTTGATACATTTTTTGGTAAGAAAAAGAAAGAATTCCGCGCCTCCTGCAGGATCACAAAAGAGCCTCTGGAAAAGGGATATGGATATTTGCTCACCACTTCTCAGATCGTATCCAGCAAGAAATACTGGGATCTGGTAATGACCGAGCCTGAGACCCTGTCATATACCGTCTCTCACTTCAAGAATCAGACAAGTGGAACGCAAATGCGGTCAATGATTTTCGAGAAATATGCTTCCGTCGACAAGCCCTGGATTATTTCGGATTCGGTCATTAACTACTTCGAAGTGGATAAAAATGCCGCCAAAGAAAATGCGAGAAAGTGGTGGGAGCTGGAAGGTAATTATGCACCAAGCAATACCGGTACAGCCGGAAGTACCCTGGATCCACAGACCTTTCAGAATTGGAGAAACTATGCCATTTTGGAAGCGGGACGGGAAAGAGTATTGGCAGCTTAGCCGCCTAAGAATACCATTTTTTTATTTTACCCTGTTAATGGTGAACTCAACCAGTTGGGTAAGAGAAGTCTTGTACGCTGACTCTGGAAAACCTTTGAGCAACGTGAGAGCCTGCTGATAAAATTTTTCCATAGCCTCCTTGGCGTATTCGATTCCTCCCGACTTCTTCACAAACTCAATAACCTCTTTTACTTTCTTCGGCTTACCGCTTTCGTTCTTAACAATGTGAATGATCTTTCGCTTCTCCAACCAGGAAGCCTTCGAAAGTGAATAAATCAGCGGCAAGGTCATCTTCTTTTCCTTAATATCAATCCCTACCGGTTTACCGATTTCATCTTCACCATAATCAAACAGGTCGTCCTTGATTTGAAAAGCCATTCCGATGTGTTGTCCAAAAGATTTCATTTTGGCAACCATATCGGTGTCTGCTCCGGCCGATGTTGCCCCAACCGCACAACACGAAGCAATCAATGAAGCTGTTTTCTGACGGATGATCTGGTAATACACCTCTTCACTGATGTCCAGGTGTCTTGATTTCTCCATTTGCAAAAGCTCACCCTCACTCATTTCATTCACTGCCTGATTGACGATACTCAGGAGGGCAATTTCGTTGTGTTCAATGGAAAGGGTGAGGCCGCGTGAGAGCAGAAAGTCTCCCACCAGTACAGCTATCTTATTCTTCCATAACGCATTGATCGAAAAGAAACCCCGGCGGTAGTCCGAATCATCCACAACATCATCGTGCACCAGCGTGGCGGTGTGCAGCAACTCAATAAGGGAGGCGCCATGAAAAGTTGACTCGGTGATACGGCCACACGTACCGGCGCTGAGAAAAATAAACATAGGCCGTACCTGTTTGCCCTTTCTCTTGACGATATAATTCATGATGGTGTCCAGAAGCAGTACCTTGGTGTGCATCGATGCCCGGAATTTTTGTTCAAATTCTTCCATCTCACGGGCAATAGGCGCTTTTATATCGTCAAGGCGTAAGGACATAGCTTGCAATATAACAGCCGGGGGCCGATAGTGAGAGGCCCGCAAGAATCAAAAGTCAAAAAAACCGTTCTGTCTGACTGACCACAAATGACTTATGACTATTTTGGCCCCATGAACGGTATCGACAACAATTGGGGGCAGGTGATCTTTGCCATCATTGTGCTGGTAGTCGCCTTCCTGATCGGTCGGATTGTCCGTTTCGTCGTGGGTAGGTTTTTCAAGTCCGCAGCGAGAAAGCTCAATGTAGACCCTACACGCTACAATTTCTTTAAGAATGCCAGCGATTTCCTGATTTTCCTGATTGCGATGGTGATCATCTTCAGGTCCGTGCCCAGCCTCCGCACATTCGGCAACACGTTGCTCACCGGTGCCGGGATACTTGCCGCCATCGTCGGCTTTGCTTCTCAGTCGGCCTTCTCCAACATTGTCAGTGGAATCTTCCTCGTCATTTTCCGTCCCTTCAGCGTAGGCGACCGCGTAAAAATCGGCCAGCTTTATAGCGGTGATGTGGAGGATATTACCCTCCGTCACGTAGTGATCAAGGACTTTGAAAATCGCCGGATCGTCATACCCAATACGGTCATCAGCAATGAAGTCATCATTAATTCCACGCTAACAGATCAAAAAGTCTGCATGTTTATCGAACTAGGAATTTCACTGGAGGCAAACATTGACCGGGCGCAGGTCATTATCCAGGAGGAGGCTTCTAAGCATCCCAACTGCATCGATAACCGGACTGATGAGGAAATGAAGAAGGGGGATGCACCGGTCATGGTCCGGGTGATGGGGTTTACAGAACTCGCCACTCAATTGCGGGCCTATGCATGGGCCGCAAATCCCAACGATGGCTTTGATCTCAAATGCGACCTGCTGAAATCAATCAAACTGAGATTTGACCAGGAAGGAATTGAATTGGCTATTCCTTTACGCATGATAACCTACAAGAACCCACCAAACACCACCCCCTGATGGCCAAACAAAAAACTTTAGGAATTGAGGCCAAAGCACCCAGCGACAACCATGTCATCCTCGAACTCATACAATACAATGAGAAGGAGTATGCCATGCAGGCCGATATTCCGGTAGATGAAATGCTGGCTCAATTCAAGCCTGATTACATCAACTGGATCAATGTCGATGGCTTACATGACAAGTCTATCGTACTGAAACTGGGGAAGCATTTCAAGCTTCACCCCCTGCTCATCGATGATATTCTCAGCGATCACCAACCCAAGGCAGAAGAATTTGATGACTACCTTTTCTTCACCATGAAGATGTTGTACAGCATCAAAGACAAGAAGATAGAATATGAACAAATAAGTTTCGTATTGGGAAAGGATTACCTCTTGTCTTTTCAGGAGAAAGAAGGCGACCTCTTTGGACCACTGCGCGAAAGGATCAAGCAAAGCTCAGGACGCGTTCGGGCACGCAAAGCCGATTACCTGCTTTACAGGCTTATTGATATTATTGTTGACAATTATTACACGGTGCTCGACGAAGTGGGGCAGCAAATCGAGCACGTGGAGGATGATATCTATAAGAACCCCACCAACCAGGAGTTTCAGAAAATACAGCGAATCAAAAAAGAACTCATCTATTTAAGAAAAGCTCTCTATCCCCTTCGGGATGCCATTAGCAAGCTGGCTAAAGACGAAAGCGGATTCATTGACAACAGTAACTCCCGTTATTTTGACGATGTCTACGACCATGTGGTCCACCTGATCGATTCCCTTGATACCTATAAAGACCTTACCTCCAGCCTGATGGATATTCACATCAACACCATGAATACCCGGATGAACGAGGTAATGAAGGTGCTCACGGTGATCTCCACCATTTTCATGCCCCTGACCTTTATTGTAGGGATCTACGGAATGAACTTCGACTTTATGCCTGAATTACACTCCCTGTGGGGTTATCCGGTGGTTATGTTAATCATGGCCGGGATTGTTTTTAGTATGATTCGCTATTTCAAATACAAAAAATGGTTTTAACTTTCCATACACTATTACCCCTAACCCTATAACTTATGGTCTATGCTGTGCTGCTACTCCTGGTGGGCTTCGCCATACTTATTTTTGGAGCTGACTTTCTCGTCAATGGTGCGTCATCTGTCGCCAAGAAAAATGGCATCTCCAACCTGGCGATCGGCCTGACCGTTGTTGCTTTTGGAACTTCCATGCCGGAACTTATTGTCAGTCTTGTCTCCGCGCTGGATGGGAAACCTGACGCCTCATTTGGAAATGTGATCGGCAGCAACAATTTCAACCTCCTGTTCATTCTTGGAGTGGCAGGTCTCATCTATCCCCTGGTGGTTCAACGGAATACGGTGAAGTACGAAGTACCCCTGTCCTTGCTTGCAGCCGCGGTTGTCTATGTAGTGGTGAACGATTCAACCTTGTTTGGCAGCAACGACGCTGGACCGGCTCAAAATATATTAGGACGATTCGACAGCATCATATTACTCTTATTCTTTGTGGGATTTTTGTTTTACATCTACCGAACCATGCGCAACGCCTCCGAGCTGGAGGAGGGTACACCCATAAAATTATACAGTACACCAGTTTCCATTGGAATGGTTATCCTGGGACTAGTCATGTTGGTAGGAGGAGGCGAGCTTGTTGTTGACCAGGCCATCAAGATTGCACAGCATTATGGGCTCAGCGAAAAATTGATCGGCCTTACCATTCTTGCTGCCGGAACATCATTGCCCGAATTGGCAACTTCTTGTGTGGCTGCATACCGAAAGAATACAGACATTGCGATTGGCAACGTGATAGGATCTAACATTTTTAACATCTTCTTTATCCTGGGAGTGACAGGACTCATTAGCCCAATTCCATACAATACGGCCATGAATTTTGATCTTCAAGTATTGATGGCCTCCACCATTCTCCTGATGATATTTATGTTCACCCTTAACTCTCGCAAACTTGACCGGTGGGAAGCTTTCCTGATGTTGGTTGCCTACTTTGCCTATACCATATACCTTGTTACCATTGACGTCGCTGTTCCTGCGGTTAGTCAATAAACTTTCGATCTAATTATAAATAAAAAAGCCTAGCCCCGATTAGTCGGGGCTAGGCTTTTGGTCGAGAACAATATTTATTTCAATCTCTTTTCAAGTTCGTCTACTTTGGCCTTGGCCTTATCATTTCCCAATGACAATGCCTTCTTATAAAGCTCAAGTGCTTCTTTCAAGGTATCCTTCTTCTTACGGGGGGCCAATTTCGTGCGGTTAGCTGCTTCTTCTATTGCCTGTCCACGGGCAAAGTACGAATCTGACTCGCTCATCTTGCTCTGAATCATCAGTTCCTGAATCTTGGCTTCGATCAAAGCAAGTTCCTGTTGCTTCGCATCGATTTGTGATTGCTTGTCATTCAATTCAGCTTCCTGGAGGTCGATGGTAATTTTCATATTTTCATTCTGACCGCCAAGTTCCTGAACTCGTTGATTCAAAGCCGCAATCTCAGTATTCTTCTGCTCAAGATCAGCCTTTAACTTCTTCACCGTTGCTGCGAATGCATTGTTATTGGCCTTTGATTTCTTCAACGATTTCTCCAAGTCGCCAATTTTTGACTGGGTCTCCTTCACATAATTGTTGAGATCCTTCATACGGCTTGTGTAGGCAGAATAGGTTGTTCCTTCCACCATATTCACACGAAGTACCTGCCTGCTTGCATCAATTGAATCCATGAGTGTACCTACTTCCTGCAGCGTTTGGGCCATTTGTTGACTCACCTGCAGTTCGTTTTGGAGGGAGTCAAGTTGTGTCTTCAACTTGGCATTTTCAGCGCCGCCGCAACTGGCAAAAAGGGCACCTATGGAGACGACGATCAATAATTTCTTCATACTTGTTTTGGTTAAGATCTCGCAAAAGTACGTTGGTTTATTCCGCGTAATACAGGCCTCCCAAATTATTTTTAGCCGAATCGACAATTTCTACGCTAATGCAGTAAATTCGCCCCGGTTTTTAAGGATTTACCGAGTTTTTGATGCCCAAATCAATTATCACGCATATGCGTATTGCAGACCCGGGCGAGCCTCAGATCACGCTCGGAGATCGCAAAAAAGCCCTGACCATGAATGAAATCTAAGGGCATGGACGGCGCAAAAGACCTCAACAAATATCAACTTACTGCCGCCGGCGTACTGGTGTCGCTTGGAATAATCTATGGTGATATTGGTACTTCACCACTGTATGTGTTTAAGGCCATAGTCCACGAGCACACAATCTCAAATGAACTAATTCTCGGTGGAATGTCCTGCGTGTTTTGGACACTCACAGTTATCACCTCATTCAAGTACATATTTCTGGCGCTGAATGCCGACAACAAGGGTGAGGGCGGGATTTTTGCCCTATATGCCCTGGTGAGGAAATACAAGGCTCAGTGGGTTATATACCCAGCCATCATTGGATGTTGCACCTTGCTGGCCGACGGATTCATCACCCCAGCTATCAGCATTTCATCGGCTGTAGAAGGGATTACAATTCATTACCCGGAAGTTCCAACCGTACCCATTGTGATTGGTATCCTGATTTTGCTGTTCTTCTTTCAGCAGTTCGGCACCAGCGTTATTGGAGCCACCTTTGGGTCCATCATGCTCATATGGTTCATCACCATTGCAGTATTCGGCACCCTTCAACTTCTTCAGCATCCGACAGTCCTTGAGGCCATCAATCCTATATTTGCCTGGAACCTGCTGACGAAGTATCCCGGCGGATTTTGGATTTTAGGTGCGGTCTTCCTTTGCACAACGGGTGCTGAAGCTTTGTATTCTGATCTTGGTCACTGCGGAAAAAGTAATATAAGAGTCGGTTGGGGCTTTGTTAAAATCTCATTGCTCCTTAATTACTTTGGACAATCAGCGTGGCTGCTGTCCCATGCAGGTGAAAAACTCAACGACAGAATTCCTTTTTACGCCATCATTCCCGATAACTTCGCCGTCTACATCTTCGCAGTAGTCATCGCCACCATGGCGGCCATCATTGCAAGCCAGGCATTGATTTCGGGAACATTCACATTGGTCAACGAGGCAATGAAATTAAGATTGTGGCCTTCTACAAAGGTCCGCAACCCAAGTAAAGTCAGGGGTCAGATTTACCTTCCGGCGATCAACTGGTTGTTGTTGGTGGGCTGTATACTGGTGGTTATTATATTTCAGAAATCCACCTCTATGGAAGGAGCCTATGGATTAGCCATCACCCTCAATATGTTAATGACGACAACTTTGCTTACATTCTACTATAGCACGGTAAAGCACTCAAGGTTGAGGACGATGCTCATCGGCATTGTATTCTTTACTGTGGAGACTCTTTTTCTCGTATCCAACCTGGATAAGTTCGAACAAGGTGGATGGTTTACCTATTCAATCGCGTTGTTGTTCTTCATCCAGATGTTTGTTCTGCTCAAGGCCCGTTACCTCCGTGACCGCCACACAGAATTCGTTGACTTGAAACATTATATCCCGCTCATCCAGGACCTTCAGGCAGATTCCACCATACCGAAAGAAGCGACCAACCTCGTTTTTATGGCCGTAGCCGACAGCCAGCGGTACATCGACTCCAATATTGTTTACTCCATCTTTAAGAAGAGGCCAAAACGGGCAGATGTATATTGGTTCCTACATGTAGACACCGTCGACAGTCCGTACACCTCAAAATATTCAGTGGACACCGTAATTCCCCGGAAGTGCTTCTTCGTTCGGATCAAACTAGGATTCAAGGCGGATCACCGTGTAAATCTCCTTTTTGCAAGAATCCTTCACGATATGGCCGAGACCGGCGAGATCGATCTTATCAGTCATTATGAGTCCTTGCAAAAGCACAGCATGCCTTCTGACTTCAAATTCATTATCCTTCATTCGCTTGCATCTGTCGACAGTGAAATTTCCTCATTCGATAACCTGATCATCCAGGGATATCGCTTCATCAAAAAACACAGCTTGTCTACGGAAGAAATGTATGGTCTTGAGTTGGCCAACGTAGAGGTGGAGACTGTTCCCATCATGGTCGGTCCTGTTGCCAAGGTCCGTATCAAACGCGAAAAAGCAGACGCCGAACGGGAGAAAGAAATTAAGTATCACAGCAACCTGAAGTGACCGGTTTTGGGCAACTTCGTTCACTTTTGAATTAGTCTGGACATCTTTATCCCGGTATCCTGCTCAATTTGAAAGAAATTGGACTGGCACTGATTTGGAACGAGTAGTGAAAATCGCAAATCATGCTTAGGAGTTATTTCATTGTAGCTGTTCGCAATATTCTGCGTAGCAAGACTTATTCAATCATTAACATATTTGGACTTTCATTGGGGGTGGCCTGCTGCCTCCTGCTTTCGCTCTATATTCTGGACGAGCTAAGTTATGATAAGCACCATGACCGGGTGGAAGATATCTTCCGGATCACCTCCCACTTCAAATCAGAAAAGGGATTGGATGACCTTGCCACGTGCTCCCCGCCCATTGCATGGGGTATCAAGGACGAAGTGCCTGAAATCGTTTCAGTCACGAGGATGGTTAATCCACCTGGTGTCGCCCTCAATTTGTTCCGTTACAATGACAACTCATTTTATGAACCCGATGGACTACTCGCCGACTCCACGCTCTTTGATATCTTCAAATATCAATTTCTTGAGGGAAATCCAAAGAAATGTCTGGTAGAGGCCAATTCCGTCGTCATCACGGAAAGGCTTGCAAGGAAAATATTTGGAGACAAGCCAGCCCTGAACAACCTGGTATTCATCAGCCAGGGCGGGCCCAGTGGAAATTTCAAAGTAACGGGCGTTTTAAAGGATACGCCATCACATTCCTATTTCAATGCCAACTTCTTTATTTCGATGACCAGCGATGGGTGGGCTGCCTACATGCGTAGTCCGCAGGCCAACGGTGAATGGGCGGGCCAAAACTTTGTTCCCTCCTTTGTTAGGCTAAAGCCAAACAGCAACAAGGAAGAAGTGGTCAGGAAAATGAACCAGGTGTTTCTAAAATATGGAGCCGACGACATGAAAGCCCTTGGACTCACCAAGACACTTGGACTCGAACCCCTTCAGGACATTTACCTCAAGTCGGAGATAGGTCAAAGCCCCCGAATTATATATATCTATGTGATCGCTTCCATTGCCGGTTTTATTCTGCTGATTGCCTGCATCAATTTCATGAATCTCTCGACGGCCAAGGCCACCAAGCGTGCCGCAGAAATTGGTTTGAGAAAAATGATGGGGGCTTACCGTAGTTCGCTCATTTACCAAATCCTGGGCGAAGCCATGGTCATCGTATTGATCTCCATTCTTTTTAGCGTGTTGTTAGTCCAATTGGCATTGCCATACTTCAACCAGGTAACAGGCAAGGCAATACTGATCACTTCGTCGAATGGAATTTTCTTTGGCGCAGCCCTGGTTGCCATTACAATTACTACTGGATTGCTTGCGGGCAGCTATCCGGCATTCTATCTTTCCTCCTTTGAGCCAGCCAAAGTCCTCAAAGGAAAACTCATGCTAGGGAACGCCACGAGTCTGTTGAGAAGATCATTGGTGGTGTTTCAGTTCGTTATTGCCATCGCCCTGGTTTGCGGAATGATCATTATTGGAAAGCAACTCACCTATATGCAGCAATCAAATCTTGGATTTGACTCTTCAGCTAAAATAGTGCTGCCGCTGCGCACCAAGGATGCACAAGATCAATACACCTCATTGGTCAAATCCCTTTCAGCAGAGGCCTCTATAAAAAGTGTTTCTGGAGCGGATTACATACCTGGCACTTTTATCTGGAATGACTTTGCTGTATATAAGGATGGAGGCAACATGGATCAGGCTATACTCCACCGGGTAGACCGGGTAGACCATGGGTACATTGAACTACTGGGTATCCACATGCCGGCCGTACATTCACCGATAACCGCGAACAGGATGGAGAAAGAAACATAGTCATCAACCGGATGGGGGCTGAGCGATTGGGTTTTAGTCCAGAGGACGCCATCGGACAAAAACTGTATACGGAATTTCAAGGAGAAAGAAGCGAATTTAAAGTCATCGGCGTAATGGAAGATTTCCATCAAGTCTCTCTTCGGGAGAAGATTTACCCGGTCATCTTTCAACTCAGGAAGAACCCTATGTTTGACTTCCTCGTCGCAAATGTTGACACCGAGCATTTTGATGCCACCGTTTCGATGATTCAGTCTACATGGAAAAGGCTTATCTCCGATACCCCTTTCGAGTATTCCTTTCTGGATGAATCCATCCAGAAACAATACACGGAAGACAAGAAGGTATCAAGCATCATTTCCAGTTTTACAGCCATTGCCTTGCTGATTTCCTGCCTGGGGCTCTATGGACTTTCAACCTATATGGCTGAGCGTCGCTTCAAGGAAATTGGGGTGCGGAAAGTGCTGGGGGCCAGCGTTACTCAAATTGTTGGGCTCATGTCCATTGAATTTGTCAAACTTGTACTCGTTGCATTTGCCATCTCGGTTCCCCTCGCCTGGTATGGCATGAACAAATGGCTTGAAGGCTTTGCTTACAAGATTTCAGTAAACGCCATGGTCTTTGTTTATGCTGGCGCAGCAGCCCTTGCTATCGCATTGCTCACAGTAAGTTTTGAATCCATAAAGGCTGCTATGGGAAATCCGGTAGATTCTCTAAGGAATGAGTAAACGATTTATATGGAGCCAACTTAGAACTATTCCGGGTGGACGCGCATCACATTCGTGACAATCAGAAAATAACATGCTGAAAAACTACTTCCGGATTGGGTTAAGGAATCTTCTCAAAGAGAAAGGCTACTCTTTCATCAAAATAATTGGGCTTGCTTTTGGCCTTGCCGTGAGCATGATTATCTTCCTTTACATCAAGGAAGACCTGTCGTATGATTCCTTCCATTCCAATTATACCAGGATCGTACGTCTGTTGACCATCGATAGTTCAGAAGGAGTGGACAGCAAACTGGTGGGTGTTACGCAACCAAGGTTGGGACCGGCGGCAGAAGAGGAGTTGCCCGAAGTGATCAAGAGTGTACGATTTTCAGGCGGCGGCAGGTATGACCTGAGCTATGTAGGAACAGCCCTGAAGTGCGAAGCTGCATTTAGAACTGATCCTTCCGTGTTTGAGGTATTTGATTTTACCATCATCGAGGGTCCAAAGACCGGTGTACTCGATCAACCGGGATCAATTGCCATCACGCAGAGTCTGGCCAGGAAAATTTTCGGCGATGGAAGCGCGGTCGGGAAAACAATTAAGCTCAATCAGACCACCGAGTTGCATGTCACGGCGGTCTTGGCCGACCCTCCAAAGAATTCGCACCTTCAATTTGATCTCCTCCGCACGCTGGTTCCCGGTAAGGATGAAGATGGACTCCGTCAAGGGCTGCAAAGCTGGCAAGGTATTTTTGCATTTACCTACCTCCTGCTCGACAAGCCAGCCAACGTGAAAGACTTGAATACAAAACTTCAGGCACTGAGTACGAAGAACAATGCCTACAAATTCTTCACACCTGTTGCACAACCCCTGAAAGATGTACATCTTAAATCCAAAGAAATTCTTTTTGAGACTAACGCCAATAAATCAGACCTGCTCAATGTGTATGTGCTGTCTATCATCGCTGCACTGATTCTGGTTCTCGCCGCGGTCAACTTCATGAATCTTGTGACCGCCAAGTCGGCAGGGAGAGCGAAGGAGGTGGGAATGAGAAAGGTGATCGGAGCGGTCCGCATTCAGCTTATTGCACAACACCTTACAGAGTCCATTATCGTGACATTAATTTCCGCACTTATTGCCATCGCGGCTGTGTACCTGAGCGTGCCCTATCTCAATAACCTCTATTTTCGTTTTGCAGATGTCTCCATGCTGCTTCAAATGGGGAGTCTGCTTATCGTAGCGGGTCTCGTCGGCTTGGTGGGGCTTGGTGCCGGACTCTACCCTGCGTTTGTACTCTCCTCGTTCAAGCCCATAGCCGTCCTCAAAGGATCGTTCAAAAATTCATCCGGCGGAATAATGCTGAGGAAAGTATTGGTGGTCTTTCAGTTTACGATTTCCATTGCGTTGATGGTGGGTACGGGGGTTGTGTATCAGCAAATGCAATTTATAAACACGGCAGACCTGGGGTATAACCGTGATCAGGTGATCACCATGCAACAAAGTGGCGACGCCATATCCCGGTCGACAACCTTCAGGACCGAATTGCTTAGGAACTCAAACATCATATCTGTCGGATCCGCCTCCAATCGGGTAGGGCAACAATTGGGAAGGACCAACATCATCCCAGAAGGCTATGATGTAAACAATAACATGATCACGAGCACCATGGTGGCCGACGAGTCATTCATTCCGGCCATGGATATGAAAATGACAAGTGGTCGTAATTTTTCCCTCGACTTTGGCGACTCCCTTTCCATGATTGTCAACCAGGCGATGCTCCATCTCTTGAAGTGGGATGATGCCGTGGGGAGAAAGATAAGTCTGCAGACCGGACCAAATCCAACCGATTTAACCGCGTACACCGTTGTGGGTGTCGTGAAGGATTTCCATTTTGCTACCATCAGGCACAAACTTGAGCCGATGTTTATGCTCTATAACAAAAATAATCCGACCCTCTCCATCAAGGTCAAGGCTGAAGATATCAATCAAACCATCTCCTTTCTGGAGGAAACCTGGAAAAAAGTGAATCCAGGCAGCACGTTTGAATATGCCTTCCTCGACGAACAATTTGCCAACCTCTACCGAAACGAGCAGGCCTTTACAAAAATGTTTACCCATTTTACTATACTGGCCATCATCATTGCCGGCCTCGGACTGTTTGCACTTTCTGCCTTCACCGCAGAGCAGCGCAAGAAAGAAATAGGCATTAGAAAGGTAATGGGTGCAAGCAATGCCAATATCCTGTTCAAGCTATCGTCAGAATTCATCCTGCTGGTCGTGCTGGCCGCCATGATTGCCAGTGCCCTTGGATATTTCATGATGGAGCAATGGTTACAGGATTTTCAATACCGTGTCGAGCTTGGCCCGGGGGTATTTCTGCTGGCCGGGGCCGGCTCCTTGCTCATTGCAGTTGTCACCATTAGCTTGCAGGCGATAAAAGCAGCCATTGCGAATCCCGCGGAATCATTAAGAAGCGAGTGATCTGCCTTACTTTTCTGTTTCTGGCCCCTGATGCAACCGTAAACAATCTGGAAGCGTCTATGGATTAAAAGTTATGCTGAAAAGTTACTTCACCCTCATCATCCGTAGCCTGGGCAGGAACAAAACATTTAGCCTGATCAATTTGGCCGGCCTTTCCATAGGACTCGCTGGTTTCATTCTCATCGGTTTGTACGTTGTAGACGAATTCTCGTTTGATCGTCATCACCTCTATGAAAACCGGATTTATCAACTAAGCATTTCAGTAAACTATGAGGGGCAGGTCAGAAAATGGGTAGGTGTACCAAACAAGACCGCACCGACCCTGGCCAGGGAGATTCCGGAAATAGAAAAGGCCTTCAGGATTCTGCCCAACAACTTTAGCGGTAAAGCATTTGTTTCATCTTCGCAGATAAAGTCTTCAGAAAACCACCTGGTGTGGGCTGATACCGAAATCTTTGATGTGCTTACCATGCCATTTGTGCGGGGTACGCACAAGGATGCATTAAAACGACCGCATACGGTAGTCATCACCGAAGCTTCTGCGATTAAGTATTTCGGGACCCTGGAAGCATTGGTGCAAACCCTCAGAATAGACAGAGACACGACGGACTTTGAGGTCACCGGAATTATTCAAAACCCATTGTCCAATTCGCGTTTTCAGTTTCCCATCATCGCTTCATTTGCAGGAACCTGGTTTGATCAGCCGAACAGCCAGTCCTGGGGTAACGCAAGTTTTGAGACCTACATACTCCTGCACGAAAATACTTCAATCCAGACGGTAGAGAAGAAGATTACGGAAGCCCTTGAGCGTAACATCCCGAAGGATGATCGATGGTTTTCGCTTTCCATCCATCCCCTGAAAGATATTCATCTTCACTATCCCGATGTGGAGGACAATGGAGCGGTCAGCAAAGGAGACATGAGCCAACTCATGATATTAATGGTACTGGGATTAATCATCCTGATCATTGCTGCGGTGAACTATATGAATCTCTCGACCGCGCAATCTCAGCGGAGATTCAAAGAGATTGGGATAAGCAAGACTCTTGGCGCCACCAGGCGTCAGCTGGCACAGAAGTTTTACCTCGAAACATCGGTATTTGTTATGATGGCAATGGCTATTGGTTTGCTCTTTGTGTTATTCATGCTGCCATTTTTCAATTCGATTACAGGTAAGGAATTTAATGGAGGATTTCTCAGTACCGTTTGGTTTTGGCTGGCAGCTTTTGCCGTCTGGATGTCACTCACTGTCTTGGCAGGTGTTTATCCAGCCTTGTACCTATCCTCTTTTTCTCCTCGCCAGGTGCTCAAAGGTTCCCCGTCAGGCCTTGGTGGCAATGCTATTTTGAGAAAAGCACTGGTGGTAAGTCAGTTTGCAATCTCCAGTATACTCATTGTCAGCACCCTCATCCTGCAACAACAGCTTGGCTTCATGCGTGATAAAAAATTGGGCTATCAGCCAGAGCAGGTGATTGCCATAGAGACCACGGGAGCTCAGAACCGAAACCAGGTGATAGGCCTTAGAAATTCCTTGCTGGAACTTGCAGTGGTAACAGGCGCTGCAAGATCACAGTCCTACCCTGGCAGTGGTGCAAGCGGACGAAATTTACCTGGGCTCGATGGGCAAGGAACGGGGATTAATCTGTCTACTGTCCGTGCCACACCGGAAGTACTGGATGTACTTGGCATTCATTTGCTGGCAGGTAAAACTCTTCCCGAAAAGGCAGACAGCGATACCACCGTGCAGATTATTCTGAACAAGACTGCCGTTGACCATATGGGATTGACACCAGACGAGGCCGTCGGCAGAAAGCTCAAAGGAATATTTGAAGGTGAAGTTGAACTGGTTGGCGTTACAGAGGATTTTCATTTCAGCTCTCTGCGACAGCCAATTGGTGCTTATTGTTTTCACAATGCCAAAACAGAGGGATATAATGTTCTATTAGTCAAACTTCAAACAAATAATATTGCTGAAACCCTTGCTCAGGTACAGCAGGCATTCAATAAAAACATCTCAACTGCCTTTCAGTATACCTTTCTCGATCAACAAATGGAGTCATTATATAAATCAGAACAACAACTGGGCAAGATGACATTCATTTTTGCCGGACTTGCCATCTTCATTGCATGTATGGGTCTTTATGCCCTGGCCGCCTACACCACGGAGCAGCGAACCAAAGAAATTGGTATCAGAAAAGTCATGGGTGCATCTGTGATGCAACTTTCAGGCATGCTATCGGGAGACTTTCTGAAGCTGGTCGTCATTTCATTTCTCATTGCGGTACCCTTGGCCTATTACTTCATGAGCCGTTGGCAGGAGGGGTTTGCTTATAGGGTTGAAATCACTTTTATGGTATTCCTTGTAGCCGGCTTACTTTCCGTGTTTATAGCTTGGGCTACTGTAGGCCTTGAGTCTTTCAAGGCCGCCAGGTCCAATCCTATTCAATCTCTCCGGAACGAATAAGATCATCCGGGCTTGGAATATCCGACCCGGGTAAAGCTTATCATGGATGAAGAAGTGCAATAGTCCTCGATTTTCGAATCAGCCATTTCATTATTTACGCAGGGAGTTCTATATTCGTCGCCGAATATATCACCCATGGCTAAGCAGTTTCTTCGCACTACCACACTTTCATTTCTTACGTTACTGTTTTTCCTGAAGGGAACGAGTGTTATCGCTGCTCCACCAACGTTCCAAAAGGGCTTCCTTGATTCCCGAAGTAGTGATATGAAAGGAAATCGGATAGCCCTTTCCGGTCAGTGGTTCTATTTTGAAGATCAGTTGTTAGCTCCCGGAGATGCGATCAGTGCTGACAGAATACTTGTTGACTTCCCTGGAATCTGGAATGACCTGCGATCTGACGGGTCAGGATTTGGCTACGCCACATATATGATGTTTGTGCTCCCGCCAAAAGACATAAAAGTTTTGGCCCTTGAGCTCCCCCAGATCTACTCCAGCTATGCATTGTGGATTGATGATAAACTGGTGGCTACCAATGGATCAGTTGGCACTTCGCTGACCAACACAATACCGCAATGGCGGCCCCAAACAGTTTCTTTCGATAATCCCGGCGACACCTTACAACTCACCCTGCAAGTGGCAAACTTCCATCACTTCAAAGGCGGCATCAAGGATCCAATTTATATTGCGTCGTCGGAATTGCTGACGCGGCATCGTTCAACGGCCGTGGCGAGCAACCTGATAGAGTCAGCGCTACTCACCTTGATTGCTTTGGGTTTTCTGATCACATATTTTGTGATGGAAAAGAAAAAGGTCATTCTATATTTTGCGCTTCTTTGTTTGACCTGGGCAGTACGGGTGGGATTTTCCAATCTCTATGTGTTTATATCCTTCCTGCCTGATTTCAATTGGACTGCCATGATCAGAATTGAATATTGTACCCTTTTTCTGACAATGATCTGGGCCATCCTGTTCCTAAGCCGCGTATTTCCCAAGGAGCAAAATCGAATACTCAAATACATACTGGTGGTGAGCAACGTTTTCTTCATTGCTTTTACGCTGTTGGCGTCCCCGTTTGCCTTCACTCAATGGATCACCGTCTACCTCACGTTCTGTACCTTACTTCTTTTGAATGGCGTGTTCCTTGTCTTGCGGGCCTGGATCAATCAACGTGCCGGCTCCACCTATCTTACCGTCTCCATCTTGCTTGGCCTTCTGGTGTTCGGTTATGATGTGTTTGCGTATGAAGGATTCTTCAGCTACACCCCCATTATTTTTAGTGTGGGGTACATCTCAATGTTCACTTTGATGGGTGTTGTCCTGCTGGTTCACCTGGGCATCATCAAAAGCAAAAGCAAATCGATTTCAAAGCTTTCCTACGGGGACCTCTATCAGCTACCAAAAGATCGGCAAGTCCTGAAATAGGTTGTATTTCAGATGGTAAAACTGCCCGAATGTGGACGTCCCTGCTCACAATCGAGCGATTGATCAGGATAAATCAATGTTTTTAATCTCCAAATGAGGATTAAACATTGGCCTGAATTTGGAATAAGTACATCCATTACTCCACCACTTGCTATGCTAACTAACTACATCAAAATTGCTTTTCGGAATCTGACAAAGCACCCTGTTTATTCCTTCATCAACATTGCCGGGCTTTCCGTGGGAATTGCGTGCTCCATCCTCATCCTCCTTTGGGTGGGCGACGAAATGTCTTTCAATCGCTTTCACAAGAACTATGATCACCTGTACCAGGTATACATGAACCAAAAATTATCCGATGGCATTCGTGCGCAACCTGCACTTCCGTATCCGCTTAAGGAGGCCATCAGGAATAAGGTAAGCCAGGTGAAATACATTGTGATGACCAACTGGGGCGAGGGCAATCTCTTGACCGTGGGGGAAAAAAGTTTGGATAAGGTGGGGATTTCTGCAAGCGAAGATTTTCTGAAAATATTCAGCTTCGAGTTAATAAAAGGAGATGCCGAAACAGCCCTTTCCGAGCCCAGTTCCATCGTACTTACCGAGGCAAGCGCCAAGGCATTATTTGGTGAAGAGGATCCCATCAACCAACTGGTGAAGGTCGACAATGACCGTGAGCTTAAGGTTACTGGAGTCCTCCGTGATGTGCCTTCACAATCAACGATACACTTTGACTATGTCTTTCCTTACGCCTTTTATGAAGCCACGCAATCGTGGGTAAGAAATTCAAAGGACAGTTGGAACAACAATGCTTTCCAGCTGTATGTAGAGTTGGTACCTGGTGCCGATCCCGATGAAGTGAACAAAACCATCAAGAACCTAATCCTGGACAACAGCAAGCAACCTGAACAAGCTCAATTATTTCTCTACCCGATGAATCAGTGGCGGTTGTATTCCAATTTTACGAATGGAAAGCCATCCGGGGGGATGATTGAATATGTCAAATTGTTCACGGTAATCGCTGTATTCGTCCTGCTGATTGCTTGCATCAATTTCATGAACCTCGCCACCGCTCGTTCTGAAGGACGGGCCCGCGAAGTTGGAATTCGCAAAAGCGTTGGCTCGCGTAGAAAAGAATTGATCTTCCAGTTCCTCGGTGAATCGGTACTCATCTCGCTGATCGCATTTATGGTGGGATTATGTATGGTGGAGTTGCTGCTCCCCACCTACAATGCGATGGTTGATAAAAAGCTTTTCGTTGACTATTCGAATGGCCTTCTCTGGTTGACAGCTATTGCCATCGTGGTGGTGACAGGCATCCTGTCCGGCAGTTATCCTGCCTTCTACCTCTCGGCATTCCAGCCCGTGAAAGTACTGAAGGGTCGAATTCAGGCAGGCAAGGGCGCAACCACACCCAGAAAAATCCTGGTCACCCTGCAATTCGGGTTCTCCATATTACTCATCGTAGGTACCGTTGTCATCTACCAGCAGATCCAACACGTAAAACAACGGGATACAGGGTATGACAAGGAAAATCTCCTGTTAGTCTGGACCAACCGGGGCATTGAGGCAAACTTCAAAAGTTTACGGGAAGCCTTGCTCCAAACTGGTGTGGTGAAATCCGTAGCGAAGTCGAACGCTCCCATCACCCGCATATTTTCGAGTAACTCCGTGGAGTGGGCCGGTAAACCAGCTGGTCCACCGGTGGACTTCACCACCATCGCGACCGAATATGACTATACCCAGACCATGGGTATCAAAATGATTGAGGGTCGCGATTTTTCAAGGGATTTCAAAAGCGATTCAACGGCCATGGTCATTAATAAGGTCGCGGTGGACCTGATGGGGATGAAAGATCCCCTGGGTCAAAAGCTCACCATGTGGGGTAAGCAATGGACGATTATTGGCGTCATGGAGAATGTTGTTATGGGCTCTCCCTATCAACCAATTGAACCATTGGTTATGGAGTTCGATCCTTACTGGAGCAGTACGCTAAGCATTCGTTTAGAAAAAGTAAACGACCTGCCGTCTTCCATCTCGAAGGTCGAAGCAGTGATGAAAAAATTCAACCCTTCTTATCCTTTTAGTTATCGGTTTGCAGACATTGAATTTGACAAGAAGTTTTCTACCATTAATTTGATAAGCAGACTCTCTGGCATTTTTGCGGCCCTGGCCATCATCATCACGTGTCTTGGATTGTTTGGCCTGGCGTCATTCACGGCAGAGCAGCGCACCAAGGAGATAGGCATCCGCAAAGTAATGGGCGCTACCGTGAGTGGCCTCGTGCTCCTTATCTCGAAGGAATTTACAAAGCTGGTCCTGGTCGCCTTCCTCATTGCTGCCCCACTGGCGTGGTGGTCGTTGAGCGCTTTCCTGGAGCGATATCCTTATCGCGTGGAGATCTACTGGTGGGTGTTGCCGGCGGCAGGGATTGTAGCCTTGGTCTTCGCATTGCTCATCGTGGGTACCCAGGCCTTGCGTGCAGCCACAAGCAACCCAACAAAGTCATTGCGTAGTGAGTAGATATCCAGATACGAACATGGCTGACCAGAAAAATATTTGGTGCCAGCGTCAATTCTCTACTGGTCATGCTAACTCGCAAATACTTCATGCTGGTCTTCATCGCATTTGCGATCATCGTCCCACTCAGCTACTTGGCCGCACAGCTATGGCTTAGTCATTTTGCATACCATATCAATGTTGGTCCATGGATGTACCTTAAAGCATGTGGATTGATTCTCATCCTCACCGGTTTCACCGTGAGCTTTCAATCACTAAAAGCTGCTTGGGCCAATCCGGCTTATAATTTGCGAAATGAATAGTTGATCAATGCTGCCAGCCACCAAAGGCGGGCATTTCAATGCAAATAATGACCGCACACATAATACCGGAGGAGACTGGGTGGATTGATTATATATTCGTTGCTCAAAATTCAGGAACCACAACAACACAACTTATGAAATACCCAATTAAAACCGCCATGCTGGTCCTGGGGTTGATGACAAGCATCATCTCCTGGTCCCAAATGGCGTTACCGCCTAGCGGAAACAACCAAAAGAGTGAAGTATCACAATTTATGGGACTCGCGAAGGCAACCATCGTGTACAGCAGTCCCGACGTGGCAGGTCGTGAGATCTGGGGCAAACTCGTGCCCTATGGTCTTTCGAACCTGAACTTTGCGCGTAGCACCGGGGATAATCCTTCGCCCTGGCGGGCAGGCGCAAACGAAAATACAACCATCACTTTTTCCACTGATGTGGAGGTTGAAGGGAAGCCATTAAAGGCCGGCACCTACGGGTTGCATATGATTCCCGGACAGGACGAATGGATGCTTGTCTTTTCAAACAATTCAACTTCTTGGGGAAGTTTCTTCTACATCCCCTCAGAAGATGCAGTTCGTGTCGGCGTTAAGCCAGTCGCCTGCGAATTCAACGAGTGGCTAACCTATGAATTTGTCGATCGTCAACAAAACAGTACGACGGCAAGATTGAAGTGGGAAAAGCTGGCCATACCATTTAAGATCGCAGTACCCAACGGGGACGACTTGTACATCAAGAAACTAAGGGAGGACATGGTGAGCTCAAAGGGATTTGCCTGGCAAAATGCCGTGGCAGCAGCAAACTATTGCGCAACCAAGAAGACAAACCTGGATGAGGCGCTCGGTTGGATTAACGCATTTACCAACCCACCCCGGAATGCGAAGTACTATCCGCTGTACCAGTCCAAAGGAAATGTTTTGGCCGCAATGGGCAAACAAGCTGAAGCCGACGCCATCATGAAAGACGCCATCAACCTGGGCGATGCCACGGCCGGACAAATGGTGGGTTACGGCAGGCTACTTATCACCCAAAACAGACCCAAGGATGCGATGCCCGTGTTTGAAGCTGCCTTCAAGCGCTATCCCACTGCCTCTGTTTCACTGATGGGAATGGCCCGTGGGTATGTTGCAAATAGCGACAACAAGAAGGCCTTGAAGTTTGCACAGGATGCATACAAGATTGAAACGGATGCCAATACAAAGACAACCATCGATGGGCTGGTGAAGAGAATTGAAAAAGGAGAAGATATAAACAAGTAAATATTCTGAAACGTAAGCATTAGGAAGCTGTTCTGGTATTCAGAACAGCTTCTTGTGTTTCTGACCATTCGGGCTGCAAACCCAGTACTGAACACCTCCGACCGATTTTGAACATGAGACCCTTCAAAAACAGTCTACAAGCAGGATCTAATGGTAAAATCAAATTGGACTAATTATTGAATGAGGATTCAGTAAAAGAAGTCCCATGCTTTTTAGATCAGGTGACATTGCTGATGCGCTTCAAGTTGACTCACTTACATCAGCTCAGGATTTCATCCATCGGGGTGACCAAACAAAATGAATAACAGCCGCTATGAAGAATTACATTCTCCTCTTTGTTAGAATATTAATAAAAAGCAAGCTTTTTGCTTTTATCAACATCGCCGGGCTCACGGCAGGGATGTTGTGTGTCACGCTGATTACTATGTTTATCCGCGATGAGTGGAGCTATGATAAGCACATTCCCGACAGCGACAGAATTTATCGTATTGCCTGGTTTAGTGACAATCCACAGACCAGAACTCCCCATCCGATGGCCCAGGCACTTGTCCATGATATGCCTGAAGTCGAAAGTGCTGTAACGCTTTCCCCGCTCTGGGGTCCTGGCCTTACCCGGCAAACATTTGAAGTCAAGAACCTCGAGCGAGATGTTCATTTCAATGAAGGAGGAATCCTGGGTGTCGACAGCACTTTTTTTGAAGTATTCCAATTCCCGCTCGCTATTGGAAATCCGAAAACAGTTCTTCGGACCCCGCAAAAGATTCTGATCTCCGAATCAGTGGCAAAAAGATATTTTGGAACTGACAATCCTATTGGAAAAAAGCTGGCGGTCGACAGGGATGATAATGTTGTGGAGGTGGAGGGCGTCTTTAAAGATGTCCCGACCAATACCCATTTCCATTTCGACATTTTGGTGAGCTATGTTCACCTCAAGTCACGGACTAGCAAAGACGATGAGTACTATACCTGGCGCGATTTTGGACATTTTAACTACATCAAATTGAAAGAAGGTGCCTCACCGCAGGAACTTGAGGCTAAGCTTATTCCCTGGATAAGAAAATATTTGCAGCTCCCGGATGACATGTACAACCGGCTCCTGTTAAGTCAGGACAGGTTTCGCCTTCAACCCATCGAAGACATACACCTGACATCTCACATCCGATGGGAATTGGAGCCCAACGGACATGTTGAATACATTTATATATTGGCCGGTGCAGCTTTGTTCATTCTTCTCATCGCCACCATCAATTTTGTCAGCCTATCCACATCCAAATCGGTAGATCGCGCCAAAGAGATCGGAGTTCGCAAGACACTTGGGGCTGACAAAAAGCAATTATACACTCAGTTCCTTGGTGAATCTCTGGTGCTCACCCTTTTCTCCTCGGTACTTGCTTTTGCATTCCTGGAACTAATGCTCCCGGTATTT
The DNA here is from genome assembly GCA_025358885.1 of Cytophagales bacterium. GTDB lineage: Bacteria > Bacteroidota > Bacteroidia > Cytophagales > Cyclobacteriaceae > ELB16-189. The sequence continues at coordinate 23,841 of JANYHW010000063.1, forward strand.
AATGGATTAACAAATAAGAACCTGCCGATGAATTTACCTGACCAATCATTTGAAATCATCATGATCGTATTGACCGGGCTCGTCATCGGGGTCGTTGGCGGGCTCTATCCGGCCTTTCATCTTTCGGCACTCAAACTTCAAATGGTTCTCAAGGGGAAGTTCTCGACGTCTGGAAGTGGAAGGTTCTTGCAAAAAACGCTGGTCATTGTCCAGTTTTCACTGGCGATGATTCTCATCTCCGGCTGTTTTGCCATTGTGCAACAGGTACTTTATTTGAAAAATAAACCTCTTGGATTTAATGACGAGCAGGTTTTGGTTGTTCCTTTCAGGTCCAACCTCCTTCGACATGACTTTAAGTCCACTAAGAATGAAATGCTACAGATTCCAGGGGTGATCAGCGTGTCGGCTGCATCCAACATTCCCGGGAAACAATACAATCAACATTCTGCCGCAGAGCTCCATGACCTTCAGCACGAGATCGATATCTCAGAAGCTTATGTGGATGATGACCTGGCAAAAACGTTTGGTATTAAAATAGTAGCAGGAAGGTTTTTTAATAAGGACAGCAAGGCTGATTCATTGGATGGCATTGTGATTAACCAGACCATGGCTCATCAATTGAATTTAGCTGACCCGGTAGGCCAAAGGGTTCGTATTGATCATGACGGGGAAAACTGGGACCGAACCATCATTGGTGTCATGGAAGACTTCCATTTTGAATCTCTTCATCGCTCCATACAACCTTTGGTTTTTCTGCCCATTCAACGGTTCAATTTCGTCCTTCTCAAAGTGGACGGCGCACAACTTCAACACGTTACGGCGGAATTGAAAACCAAATGGGAATCATTGTATACCGGATTTGCCTTCGAATACTACTTCCTGGATGATACCATCAACCGACAATACCAGTCGGAACAGCGGATGAGTATTGTTCTCATCTTCTTTACTTCTACTGGTATTCTAATCACTTGTATGGGACTCCTGGGACTGGCCATCATCAACTTCAAGGTAAGAGAAAAAGAGATTGGTGTCCGAAAAGTCCTGGGTTCGAGCACGTCGGGCATTCAAACGCTTTTGCTTAAAAGCCTAGCTGGTCCAATTCTTATGGCATTGGTCATTGGAGTGCCTTTTGCCTTCATTATCATTACCTACTGGCTGCAGAACTTCAATTATCATATCAGTCTGAACCCCCTCACTTTCGTGGCGTCAGCGCTTATTGTGGTCTTGGTGGCCCTTCTGACCATATCCGTGCTGGTCCGCAAAACTTCCAGGTTAAACCCTGTGGATATTCTCAAAAGTGAATAAAACACAGATGTGTGTAGGGGTCGAAGGTGGTACGGTTGTCTTAAGCGAAAGAAACAACCCATGAAAATCCAAATACTGTTTTCAATCGCCTTGCTTTTGGCAAATATTGCCCGTAGCCAGGAAATAGTACCCCTGAAATCCTTTAACAAAATCGTTGCCTCTCCCAGGGTGAATGTCATTCTTCAGAAAGGAGAACAGGAGTCAATAAGAATCCTGTACAACGATATTCCTGTGAACAAAGTCAACGTAAAAGTCAAGGGTAACAAGCTTAAGATTTACCTTGACCATGCGAGGTTAGTTGAAAAACAAGTGTCCATCACTGAAAATGGACAACGCCGGAAAAAAGGCATTTACTCGGGTTCGTCGATTACGGCATATATCACATACAAAGAATTGAAATCACTCGAGATCAGGGGTGAGGAGGAACTGCGTTGTGATGGAGAAATTAAGGCAGAAAAGTTCAAGCTGAGAGCATATGGTGAATCGGAAATCAGACTCCAGTCACTGCATGTCGTAAAATTCAAAACATCACTATACGGAGAGAATGATTTGAAGATAATGAGCGGGGAAACTGTCCGTCAGGTATACCGCCTATTTGGTGAGAACAAGATCGACACACGGGGAATGAAAAGTGAAATTGCATCGACACGTATATATGGAGAAGGGAAAATTAGTGTCAACGCTTCGGAGGAGGTCCGGATCAATGCGATTGGAGAACCTACGATCAACATTGAAGGTACTTCCATCATCAGCAAGAGAATTATTGTGGGCCATGCCGACATTAGGGTACACCACTAATCCATCAACAGAATCAAAAGCATGAAACCTGCTCCGGCAGGTTTTTTTTGTTCTATCCACCTTTCACTGCAAAGGATTTTTTCTATCTTCACTATGCAATCTGGCAGACATGCAACCTAAAAATATTCTACTGGCCGCGTGCTTTACTGTTTTCACCGCCCAAGGACAGTCGGAGACCTATGACATCCTCACCTTCTCACCCCCGGCGGGTTACACAAGGCAACCCGGCAAAGATTATATTCAATTCATACGATTCAATGATGAAAAGACTGCTTACTGCACAATCGCAATCTACTCAAGCCGACAAGGAACGGATGATATAAAGGGAGAGTTTGTCGCCGAATGGAATGACCTTATAAAGAAAACTACCGAAGAAAAAGTCGAGGCTCCCGCCGAGACCCAACAAGTGGGGCCAGACAATGGCTGGACTGTGAGGAGCGGCACATCCCTTGTTAAATTCAGTAAAGGCGATTTTGTTGTGATGTTGGTCTCCCTGGCGGGACATGGGAGGGTTACAAGCATTAGGATCGATATTAATACAAATAATTTTGAGGCAGATATTTCAGCGTTTATCGCAAGCCTGAAACCGGAATCAAAGATTGCAGATGACTTGGCGGTGCCATCTCAATCCAAACTGATTGCAGTAACACAGGCCGTATCATCAGGGGCCCATGCCTCATCCTTTAGTAGCAACAATCCTGTTGTTGGGGTATGGTGGGGACTTAGAAGCATCACTACCGCAGGAGGGATTACCAATGCCGCCGGAACGGGTTACAGTTACTACGGTACCAGTACCACGAATAAGTTAAGGCAAATTGCTTTTTTTGGTGATGGTAGTTTCTGCAACGTTGTGTCAAGTGATGGCCTGCTTGATCAAGCCCAACAGCGCTCCAAGTATCCGGACTACTGGGGTAACTGGACCTTTGATAAAGGAACTGGTTCCATCCATTTCGGTGCATCGCTGACCTATCCCATCTCGATTGAAAATGCTATTCTGGTTTACAACCAGGATCATTATTACAAAGTATTGCCAAACGACCACCAGTTCATGGAAGGTACTTATACGGCCGAAAAAGACCCTGCTGCATACATTGGCTCAGAACCCACGATAGAATTCTCATTAGACGGTCGCTTTGCCGATCATGGGGCAATCTACTGGACAAGACATGTAAAGGGATATACCGAAGACATGCAGGATAAAATGACCGGATCGGGCAAGTACGAAGTTGTTGATTATACCATAATCTTCACCTATGACGATGGACGCCTGATTGGAATGACTTTCCTGGATACTGGTTCTGCCGACAAAGCAAGGCCTGCTCAGATGCGATTGGGAAACTTTCATTTATTGGATCGTAAATAACCACTTATGCGTTTAAGATTTTATGCCATTTTGTTTCTGCTTACATCCTGTTCACAACCTAAAGATGCGTTGGAAAAAATTGCCAGGAGCAGAATTGAAACCATGAGCCAACATGACTTGGATGCACTGGGAAAGCTATTTGCTGATAGCGCCAGGATTGAATCCGTTGGCTTCGATAAACCCGAGATAGGTCCCTCCGGAATTCGCGGTGCCTATACCCGCTACTTTGCCTCTACCCCGGACCTGAAGTATGAAATCACAAAAATCACCCTGGATGAAAATTCGGCAGTGATTGAATATACTTCGAGCGGGACCATGACCCAAAGTGGCCTGGAGGCAACCATTCCCGATTATTTTGTTGGTAAAAAATACACCTTGAAGAACGCAACCAGAATTGATGTAGAACAGGGAAAAATTATCCGGGAAATGAGCTATTTCGACCAAGTTTCATTCCTGCGCCAGATGGGGTTTTTTGACCCACGGTAAGCAGGCGGTAAGAGTAACTTACTAAATAAATCTTTTGTCACTTTATGGAATAACGATGCCAGCTTCATCTTGATAGGGAAACATAAAACCCTATTTGTATGAAAAACTGGAAATCGGTGACCATGGCATGCATCGCCATCAGCACCTTCATGCTGCTATCATTCAATTTTCGAAGCAGCAAGTCCCGAAAGCACCTGACCACGTATCAATCCATTCCAAAAGGCTGCGTGTTCCGCACCCTGATGGGTGAAGAAGTTTCAGACTCCGGTGTTGTGCACATTACTTCCACCAAATCTCAGGTATCGATTGAGAACGGATTGGCCTGGATCATTCAGGCCCAGGGTCAGCACGGCGGTTGGGGTGCAGGGAGTCATCACAGGCAGGACGTCATGGATCCACACGCAGTCCCCTCCGATCCTGCTACGACTTCCATGGTTGCCATGGCAATTCTGCGAAGTGGAAGCACGCTCAAATCAGGGACCTACTCCGGGCCATTGAATAAAGCCCTCTACTATTTACTGAATGCTGTTGAGGGTTCGTCACCCGAGAGCTTCACCATCACCGACCAGACCGGAACCCAGATTCAAATTAAACTTGGCGCCAATATCGATGTGATACTCACCTCTCAGTTCCTATCCAATTTGCTTGATGGGTATCTGGATGGTGATGTGCAACTCAAGGCCAGGGCAAAGAAAGCCAATGACGTATGTGTAGCAAAAATCCAGAAAGCACAAGATGGCAATGGCAGCTTTGTAGGATCAGGCTGGGCTGGCGTGCTGCAATCTTCCTTTGCCACCAATGCCCTTGAGGCAGCCCAGGCACAAGGGGCCAAGGTAGATGACAAGGTCCTGGACAAAGCCCGTGAATTCCAGAAGAACAACTACGATTCAAAAACTGGCGATGTGAAAACAGAACTCGGAGCAGGCGTCATGTTGTATTCAGTTACCGGCTCAACCCGGGCCAGTGCGAAAGAAGCAAGGAAAGCAGAAGAGGAAATACAAAAAGCGCGGCGCGATGGACGCCTGGCCATGAATGCAGCCCCATCTGCCCGTAACCTTGAATCGATCGGCTTCAACAAGGACGAGGCAATGAAGTATGCAACAGCCTATGAAGTGTACCAGGCAGGAAAGGCCCAGGCACAACGGCAGGATGTAATGGATGGCTTTGGAAGCAATGGTGGAGAAGAGTTTCTCAGCTACCTCCAGACGGGCGAAAGCATGATCATCGGCAAGGACAGTGAGTGGAAAAAATGGTATGACAATATGAGCGACCGTCTTCTGAAAATACAAAATGATGATGGCAGCTGGAGCGGTCACCATTGTATCACGAGCCCTGTCTTTTGTACCGCCACGTGCGTGCTGATATTGTCAGTGAATAATGATGTGAATAAATTGACGGAACTCGGACGTACACGATAGCTATAACCAGTTCGTTGTTGGTTGATTGTTGCTGGGTCTTTCAGACAGCCATCAACCAACAACTATTTCAGGTGTTCTTCGTAAAATCTCCAGGCAAATAAAGATTGATTACGGGAGCGGACGCTTCTGCTTTAGCCTCCCCGACTCTTTCAATGCCTTCGTAATAAGCCACTCAAGCTGTCCATTTGTGCTGCGGAACTCGTCGGAAGACCATTTCTCCATGGCCTTAAGAATTTCGGGATCGAGGCGAAGTACAAATGGTTTCTTTTGAGCCATCTTTTACTGGTAGGTACGTATTGATCTCATCGTGAATGTTTCGGCTGATTCCCCATCCGTCGGAATCCGGTTGTTCATCCAAATCAATGGTTAAGTGTCCCCGTATTCACAATGGGGCTCACGTCTTTGTCACTGCAGAGCACCACCATCAGGTTACTGACCATGGCCGCTTTCCTTTCTTCATCCAATTCAATAATATTCTTGGTCTTAAGGTGATCGAGGGCCATTTCCACCATGCTAACAGCTCCTTCCACGATCTTGAAACGTGCAGCAACTACAGCAGTCGCTTGCTGCCTGCGCAACATAGCCCCTGCTATTTCGGGCGCGTAGGCCAGATATCCAATCCGCGCTTCAATGACATAAATTCCTGCGATGTCCAACCGGTTTCGCAAGGTTTCCTCGAGCGCCTGGTTTACTTCCCCATGACCGGACCGCAATGTCATTTCCGCTTCAACTTCAAAGTTGTCATAAGGATACATTCCCGCTAGCGTCCTCACAGCTGCATCGCTCTGTATCCGTACAAAATTTTCAAAATTGTCCACCTCAAAAGCCGCCTTGTACGTATCCTTTACCTGCCATACGAGTATCACCCCTATTTGGATGGGGTTTCCCACCTTATCGTTTACCTTGATTTTTTCGCTGTCGAAATTACGGGCACGAAGTGAAATACTCTTCCTGGCAAAGAATGGGTTTGCCCAAAAAAAGCCGCTGCTCTTTACAGTCCCTTTGTATTCACCGAAGAGCACAAGCACCACCGAACTATTCGGGTTCAGGAAAAAGAACCCCGGAGCCAACACCCCGGCAAAAACCAGAGGCCAAATGGCAATTGGGTTTCGCATGGCTAACAAGCCCGCCAAACCCAGCGCCACCAGAACCAGCGTCAGCGCCAACATGGCATAGCCGGAAATCGGGGAAAAACCTTTTTCATTGCTCATAACATATGATATTAAAATGATATTATATCAATATTACGCTTTCTGCCGAAGAATGTTGCATGTATTCAATATTTTTTTATCGGCGTTGGACTGGTTTGCCCCAATGTGTACCTTGCGCAGTGCCGAATGGGGCCTGAATGATCTCCCTGGCCTTGAACTTGATGAAAACATTAGCCCTTATCCTCACTTTTCCTCTTGGCGCTTTTATGATTCTGGGAGGAGTCAACCACTTTCTTACTCCACAAACTTACTTTCCGTTTATTCCCGATTTTTTGCCACAGGCCATAATCAATTATTTGGCTGGCGCAATCGAAATGGTGCTGGGAATCGGAATTTTTATACCGGCCTTTCGACACAAAGCCTCGTTGGGTGTCCTCGGATTAATGGTACTGTTTCTCCCTATCCATATCATCGATGTCTTCAGGGATTATCCGGTGATAGGAAGTCATTTTCTCGCCTTGATTCGAGTGCCCATTCAATTTGTCTTCATCGGTTGGGCATGGTTCGTCGGCGAAAAAGCCAAACGCTAAACAAAAAAGGGTCAACAGCCACCTAAGATCCGTAGGCCTGTCCTGCCCTCCTCGGATCACCGCAGGCATATCGTGTTCCTGTAGCCGGGTCAATGTAGATTCCTTCGAAAGATCCCAGGTGCCATTGCCAAGGGCGTACTCTATCAAAATTGAGACCCAACTTCTCCAGCGCAGAAACAATGGATGGGTTATAATCATTTTCAACCAGAAAAGACCCTGTCTTGTTCAGGGAATAGCCACCAAACCTCGGCAGGTGTACGGCCTTTTCAGGAAGCATTCCAAAGTCAAGAATATTTATGGTGTTGGTGAGAATATTCTCCATGAGTGATACACTTGGTGATCCCGACGCCAGCACTGGTTTTCCTCCCTTGAAGATAATGGAGGGACAAATCCTGGCATTGATACGATCACCCGGTGCCGGTATGCCTGAGGAATAATGAAGCACCGCGGCGCAAATGCTTACACCTTCCACATACAAGGTATTCGTCCACGGTAAAGACATAACAGAATGGAGTACCGTGGCTACATTTCCTTTCGCGTCCACCACCGTAAGGTGGTTACTGCCGGGAGGTGGTGGCGGGCCTCCACCCATATCCATCATGGTACGGGGCTTGGGCTTCAGCCTTTGGAAACGTTCGGCGGCATAGGCTTTTGAAATTGCTTTCTCCACCGGTGTCACGGAACCCATCATTCGTTCGCGGGAACTGGACGATAGTACTTCGCCCAGGATCTGCATCGCTTTCTGTGTGGATTCAAAACTCTCCTGAAAGGGACCCGTGGACTTGAAGTCATACAATTCAGCCATGTTGAGCATCTCGATGAGCAGCTGTCCTCCAAAGTCAGGTGCCGGTGAGCCCATGACTTCATAGTCCCGGTAGGTACCTTTTACAGGTTCCTGGACCATTGGCTGATAGCGCGCAAAATCTTCCTCCGTCACAATTCCGCCGGTTTGGCGCATCACTTCTACAAATTTCTTTGCAAAATCTCCCTGGTAAAAATATTTGCTACCCTCTTCTGACAAACGGGTAAGCATCCCCGCTAGTTTGCGCTGGACAATGAGGTCACCTGGACGAACGATGGTATTGTTTGGCATGTAAATCTCGCGTCCATCCGCGGATTGAGCAATCAGGTCTGCAGATTCAAATATTTCGCCATAGAGAAAAGGATAGCACTCGAATCCTTCTTTGGCATAACGAATAGAGTCTGCCATAAGGGTCTTTACGGGCAACGACCCAAACCGCTTGTAAGATTCCTCAAACCCTCCCCAATAACCTGGCACGAGCACCCACTTCGAAGATTTAGCCAATTCCATCAGCTTAATGATGCTGAATTCCTCCTTCTTGGTTGCGAGGGGAGAGTTGCAACTTCCATTTACATGGGTCGTCTTGCCGGTGGCTGCATCATAGTACAACATGCTGAACACGCCTGTCAGCGTTGTCATGTGGGGCTCAACTACGGCCTGTACGATGGAGGCCGCGAGGGCGGCATCGGCTGCATTGCCACCTTGCTTAAGAATCTTGATCGCCTGATTGCTGGCCAATGGGCTTGATGAAACGGCCATGCCTTTAGAGGATACTGCACCTTTCTTGCGTCCAAATTGGGCTTCGCCGAGCAGTCGTTTTCGCTCTGCTACCCAATCATCAGCATGGGTGGCTTCATCAGTTGATTTCGCAAATACAGACTGGACAGGATTCAAAAATGTGGCACCGGTTGCGGCACCAGCGGAGGCGAGGAATTTTCTTCTTTTCATAAAGAGGTTCTTTGACAGGTGAGTAAACCTAATGATTTCAGAACATAATTTGGATGGGAAATTTGAAAAAATTGACACGTCAATCGGTCAATATAATGTGGTATGGTTTTGTCAATAGATTTAAAGAAATTTGAGAATGCGAATTGGTGCCTTCATCGTTTTTCTCTTCCTACTGTGCTCCTGCAGCAGCAAAGTATATGAGGTAAAGGGCAGCTTCAGCGAATCTCCCATTCCCTCGTCACCTGATTACAGCAAAGCCCGTTACTGGGCCTCCCTGCCAGACAAGGTGGATGCGGCCGATAGTGTACCTCACAAAACAAATCTTCGGGATCTTCAGGCCACGGCCCCGGCGGATGTTTTCTTTATTCATCCGACTACGTTTACCATAGAGCCAAAAAATCAATATCTCTGGAATGGTGATACTGATGATTCTGACCTCAATAACAAAACACAGACCACAACCATACTGAACCAAGCCTCGATCTTCAATGGATCATGCCGTATCTATGCGCCTTACTATCGGCAGGCTCATTTGTATGCTTTTTATACCCCCTCGAAGGAAGATGCATCCAAAGCCCTTGACCTGGCCTACGCAGATGTTCGGTCGGCGTTCGAATATTATTTAAAGAACTACAATCAAGGAAGACCTATTGTTATTGCCTCCCACAGCCAGGGAAGTTATCATGGCGAACGCCTGATCAAAGATTATTTTGACGGAAAGGAATTGAAAAAACAACTGGTGGCCGCCTACCTGATTGGTCGGGCAATTCCAACAACTTCGTTTACCTCCATCCGGCCGACGGAAAAACCTGAGGAGATTGGTGTTTGGGCTTCGTGGAACACCTTTGCCAGGGGTTTTTATCCAAAGAATTACGAACTGTATTACAGGAAGGCACAATCCACCAATCCCCTGCTGTGGAACTCAAGTGAAGTGTTTGCTTCAAAAGAACTCAATAAGGGCGGTGTTGCATTTCATTTCAGCTATGCACCCCAACTGGCAGACGCACAAAATCACCAGGGACTCCTTTGGATCAACAAGCCTTACTTTCGCGGCCGATTTTTCATTCGCAAGAAGCGATGGCATATCGCCGATTTGAATTTGTTCTATATGAATATCCGTGAGAATGTGGCGCTGAGGATTGAGACTTTCCTGGGGGCAGTCAAATCTTCCCCATCAACAGGTAAATAATACTGAGCATTCAAGGGTTAAAATACCGAACTTGCCCTTGGCGTTTGAGGAGAGTTAATGAAATTGAAATTACTATTATATCTCCTGGCAATCATTGGGTTAGGACCCTCACAGGTATCTCGGGGCCAGGTGCCATTACAAGGATTGTTTTACAGGTACAGTTTGCTCCAACATCATCACATGAGGATGGCTGACAAAGCGAATCCTGTTAACAATGGACTTTGGTTCGCCCCCGGCTACTTGATCGGTTATTCACAAAATTGCACCAGCAAGAACAAAGTTGTCAATGGCTTGTTCAGGCAGGGCGAAGATATTTTTTCAAGTTCGCGATGGGTCGATGCGGCCCTCGTCTACGAAGGGTGCATTAAACTCGATTCTACCTTTTGTGACGCCTACCTTAGGCTTGGGCAGTGCTATGCTGAGAAGGGCAACCTGGCTTCGGCACTCAGTATTTTTCAACTTGCTGCTGATAAATTCCCGACTAATTCAATTGTTTCTCTCGCCTTGGGGCAGATATACTTATCATTGGGAGAACCAGAAGTTGCCTTGCCATACTTTGAAAAACTCTTCCTCTTGGAGGGGGGCAACCCGGAGTACTATGTTGCGACCAGTCTTGCGTTATATGATTGCAACCGAAAGACTGAAGCTCTCCAATACCTTCAGAGAGGGAAACAATTGGTGATGACTTTCCTGCAGGGAAAGACCCAACTCCCTCCATCCTACGGGCACCCCTCTTATATAATTTTTGGAAAGGAGTTCGCGTATCTTAAAATATATGAAGGGATTCTCTGCTATGAACTCGGCCAGACCGATCAATGCATCAAGCTGCTGAACAGTGTGTACATCGATAAGGGCGATCATGATATGGAAACCCTGCGACTGCACTTTATTGATTTGGCTCAAAAACGATGAACGGAAAATTCCCAGAAGCATTCCTTGTCAGGTAATCTTACCTGATTCATTCAATGTGGCCCGAGGCAAGCTAAATCGAACCAATAGCGGTCAATTCCAATCAAAATCGGACACAACACGAGCTTATATGTTCAGTTTCTTCAACAAAAATCAACCTTCTGCTTTGGTACACACTTTGATAAGGATTTGAAAACCTTACCCAATGCTGAAGTACTACGCCATTCTTTTTGCACGCAACCTGAGCCGCCAAAAACTCTTCTCCTTCATCAACTTGCTGGGACTCACGGTAAGCATCGCCAGTACACTGCTGATTTATCTATACATAAGAAATGAGTTCAGCTACGATGCATTTCACAAAGATGCCGATCGCATTTACCGGGTAAACCAGACTTTTATATGGGGTGAGGGCGACAACAACCAGTTTTCATCCACAGGCCCGGGCGTTGCCGTTGCACTTAAAGAAGAACTTCCGGAAGTAGAATTGCTAACCAGTATTCATACCCCGGGTAATTTTGTGATTTCCTATACCAATGAGGCAAAGCAAGTAGTCGCTTTCGCGGAGGACAGGGTTTTGGCCGGTGATTCCAATTTTTTCAGCATGTTCAATTTCCCATTTGTGAAGGGTGTGCCGGAAACAGCCCTGCGCCAGGCGAATACACTGGTCATGACCGAGTCCACAGCGAAGAAGTATTTTAAAGAGGAGAATCCCATAGGAAAGCTGGTGAGACTGGGTAAGGGGGAATCCCAACAAACCTATGAAGTGACGGGTGTAATCAAAGACACCCCGCAGAATTCATACATAGAATTTGATGTCCTCCTGTCATTGACGGGTTTTGGGCTTGAGCGAAGGAGTTGGAGTTGGGTATGGACACAATTGGAAACCTATGTGAAACTGACCCCCGGAACAGACATTGAAAATACCAGGACAAAACTAAGGCTCATTCCGAAAAAATACGCTGAGGTATCCATCCAGCGGGCGATGAATATGTCGTTTGATGAGTACGTCAAGGCAGGAAAGAAATGGGAATTGTTCCTACAGCCTTTGACCAGCATCCACCTGCCCTCGGAAGTGGTCTACAATAGGCTCAATGACTCTGGAAATATCAAGATTCTCTATTCATTAATCGGAGCGGTCTTTTTTATTGTGCTGCTTTCCTGTGTTAATTTCATGAATCTCTCCACCGCGCAGTTTACCCGGAGGATCAAGGAGGCCAGCATAAGGAAAATCATGGGACTGGGTCGGCTCGCTCTGAGTGTTAACTACTTCCTTGAGGCATTCACCTTTTGCCTCATTGCCCTGCTTACCGCGCTGGCCATTTCACAAGTCATGCTTCCAGGTTTCAATTACATTATAGGAAAGCAACTTACCATGAACTTATGGACAGATTTTTCCATAGTCCTGGCCATGCTTGTTCTGGTGCTGGTGATGGGACTTCTATCTGGCAGTTATCCGGCGCTCTTCTTAAGTGCTTTTAAACCTGTGGAGGCATTGAAAGGAAAGTTGAAAACGGGTCATAAAGGAAGGTCCTTTCGCAATGGACTCGTCGTCTTTCAGTTTAGTGTGTCCATTGTGCTGATGATCTGTACGGCCGTCGTTTTTGAACAATTGAATTTTGTTTCGCAAAAAAATCTGGGCTTCGATAAAGAAAACCTTTTGGTGGTAAGTCATGTGGAGAATATCGCCGATGGTGAAAGTTTTACCAAATCGGCCATGAACATTTCCGGTGTTGTTGATGCCTCATTGAGTACCTCCGTGCCGCCACGGATTTATGGTGGAGACAGCTTTACGGCTGAAGGAACCAACCAGAAAACACTGCCCTTGAATTTCACCTCGGGTGATGAACGATTTATTCCAACCCTGAATATCAAGATCAAATATGGAAGAAATTTTCTCGCAGACGCTCCGGGCGATGTGAACAGGGTAATATTGAATGAAGCAGCCATAAGAAAAATCGGATGGGATGACAATGAAGCTGCGCTGGGCAAAAAGATACAAATTACGGGTGAAGACAAATGGAAGTTCGAAGTAATCGGCGTTATCGAGGACTTTCATTATTGGTCACTTGAAAATACCATCGAACCGATGGCCATCTTTCATGTGAAGAGCACCATCATGGGGGCAGGATACAGCAAATATGTAACCCTGCGGATCGCAGGCCAAAGTCCGGAGGCATGGGAGAAGACGATTTCTTCGGTAAACCTCCTTTGGAAGAAACATGCCGGTGATTTTCCATTCCAATATGAATTCGTTAACGAAGCCTTTGCCCAAACATTCAAAACCCAGCAGCAATTTGGGAGGGCCCTGGTGGTCATGGCGAGTCTTGCCATATTAATTGCAGGCCTGGGATTGCTTGGCATGATCATATACATGCTTGAACAGCGCTCCAAAGAAATTGGTATAAGAAAGGTATCCGGGGCTTCTGTATGGGATATCCTTGTACTGGTGTCGACAGGATACACCAAACTGATATTGGTTGCGTTCCTGATCGGAGCACCCTTGTCTTACTGGATGATGCAACAGTGGCTCCTGGAGTTTGCCTACCGGATCACGCCTTCGTGGTGGGTTTTTGCAACTGTGGGGATCGGGATATTGGCGATAGCGATGTTGATTACCAGCTACCACTCGATCAAGGCTGCGTTGACAAATCCAGTAGTGGTGCTGAGGGACGAATAAATTCGTGTCTTATCCTCTCTTCAACTCCATCAGTTTGTTGCGCTCATTTTGAAGTTCGCGGGATAATTTAGTCTGCTTTTCCAAAGACTTTCGTTTGTAGTCTTCCAGTTCGTGCAGGGTTGTGTTGGCAAGCTCCATCTTTTCCTTAATTGCCACATACATCGACTTAAGTTTTCCAGACAGGATTCCGATAAGCATCAGGAGCCCAATGACTGCCAGTACAACGATAGTGAGGAACAATCGCTTGTCCACGCCAATCCCCAGCACTGAGATATGGGTACTGTCGTATACAATCTCGTTCATGGAAGCTTCCTTTTGGGACAAAGTGATTTGGGCATTTTTCTTGTCGGCTTCAAGACTGGCAATAGTCGCGCTCGCTGCATGGAGCAAGGCCCTTTGGGACTTGATCGAATCCATGGTGATCTTCCATACACCATCCAGGACATACTCCCGGATCACTTTGTAGTCATTGTAGGTTTCTGATCGTGACTTCATCAACTGATATCGCTCGGCGAGCGTCAGTTTGTCTTCGTTAGCGATTTCAGAATTAACAGTTTGTGACAGTGCCGGTAAAACCAATAGGATGCAAAGGAATGCGAGAAAGGATTTCATAGCCATAGTGATTGAATTCATTAAACTTGAGTATTCGTCATCACAGTTCCTACTGATTCGGCCCGGAATGCATCATTATTCGCCAAATCGAATGGCTGGGCGACAAGCGGAAATAGAGATAGAAGGGACAGGATTCTACGGCAGTGGCTTGTTGGAGTACAAAGTTGAATCCGCCTTGAGGTGCAGGGCAAACAAGACTGGCCAAAGCTTTCCTGTTACGAGCAGTGTCTTGCTTTTCTTCTCATAGGCAATTCCGTTGAGCACATCTGCCCTTGGGAACATTTGGTGCGCCCTCTCGGAAAGTGAAGACAGTTCAAGTATCCCCGTTACCACTCCTGTGGAGGGGTCAATCTTCATGATTTCATTGGTTCCCCACCGGTTGGCATACACGTAGCCGTCAATAAACTCCAGTTCATTGAGATTATCGATTGTTCCCATTTTATCTCTGACTGTGAGCGTATCGACAGGCTCCAGGCTTAAGGTATCCAGGAAATATAACCGATCAGTCCCATCGCTTGCAATCAGGTTTCTCTCATTGTGTGTAATCCCCCAGCCTTCGCGGGGATAGGAAAATTCTTTGAGCTTAGTAAAGGTCCTGACATCGTATATAAAGCCAACATGATTTTGCCAAGTAAGCTGATAGATCTTGTTGTTCAGGACGGTAATACCTTCGCCAAAATACTTTTTATCCAGTGTCACCTTTTTGTCCTGGTTACCCGTTGCGATGTCAACTTCGGCAATCCAGGAGTTGGCTTGTCCGGTGCTTTCAAATAGTCTGCCCTCAAAAACGGTCAAACCTTGGGTAAAGGCCTTGCTATCATGGGGAAAGCCCTTAAGTACTGTATAGGGGATGAGCCTGGTGTCTGAGGAGGACCTGGCTTCGCGATCTTTGGTACATCCAAAAAATCCAGACACAAAAAAGCAAAGCACAACTCCATTTCTGCTGGTCAGGAATCTTAAGGTGCGACGGAGCATGTTGGGGTTAGCCGTTAATTCGTGCAAATGTCTCATAATTAAGGTTGAGACAAAAAAAAACGGGAAAGGATCAATTGCTTGACTTTCCCGTTTTCGTCGTACACGTGCCGTAGCCAATGTACCACCCTAAGTTTATCCTCTCACCAGGCAACTTGCTTCAGTTCTCTTTCAATCCCTGAACTCAGTGACGCGGCCACCTTTTTCCCGAAGGATACACAGGGCCGCAATCATACCTGACCGGCGTTTTTGTAATCATGATCCGTAGACCATAACCCTTTGTTTTTCCGATCTTGTTTGATCCTGTTGTTAACTTTCTGCTTAGTGATATAAACGTAATGGATACCTGAGTTTGCTGCAAAGAAAATATCAAAAAGTAGTTCACAACTTTTCAACCATCTTGTGCACAATCATCATCCATCAATAAAGGCCCGTTCGGGCACACAATAACCAATTCGCTACCTTTGTAGAAATCCTGAGTCATCCTAAGATCATTGTTATGAATGCTGCGCATCGAATACTCCTTTCCCTGTTCCTGGTTTGTACCGGACTCTTGGGATTTAAAGGAACCGTAACCACAGATCAATCGGCCAATTCCCTTTCCTTCGGTGGGGTCGATATCGCTGTAGATACGACAGACTGTTCGACAGAGAATAGTTCGGACGGAAAAAGCAGGGCGATAGCCGCCATCAATTCGGCCAATGCCAGCATGTGTACCATCCAATTTGGTACCCTTGATCCTTCCAGTGGCACTTATACAACTACCCTCGAAGAGCCTATAGGCAATGGTCAGGTTATTTTAGGTGTTGGCGGATCAATCTTTGGGGGCGCCTTTGCGGCGAAAGCAGGGCAAAGTATTTCGATTATCAATAATTCAGGAAAATACAGGGCAGTCTTCAAAGACATCACATTACTTGATCCCGCGACCAAGGAAAAGGCAGGCAAGAAAATTACCGGCAATTTTGGATGTGATTGAATTGGCCGCTTTCAAGCATGCAATATCCATTTTACTAATTTATTTAGTTTAATTTGCTAATTAATTTAGTATAGCGTAGGTTTGCTTTTGTTAAACAATAGCGCCTATGAAAACGATACAATCATCCCTGGTGGGAAACAGGAACATCCATGCCAGCGATCCCCATGTTCAGCTCTTTCAGGTCCGGGAAGTATTAAACCAGCACCGCGACACCCTCATCAACCGCCTTCTATCAGACTTGCCTACGTATGTAGACTATAAATTCAAGGCCAGACCAAGTACGAGTGAATTGCTGCACATCAAGGAGAAACTTCTGGATGTAACCAAAACCAACGTTGACCTGGATAAATTTCAATCCGTCGTCAGGCAGGTAAAGAAGAAGGGAACCACGCGCCTCACAAATGAGATCTTCTTTTCAGAGATCGATGAATTGATTCGTTGGCAAATCAGAGAACCGCGCCTTCAACTTTTTTCCTGAGTGAATGATCCCTCAGGCCATAACGGACCACTTTGACCTGATGCACATTGACATCGTGTTCAGGGAATTGCACGATCGATTTGGCTTCAATAAAAAAGAATGGGAGAAAAAATTCAAATCATTCTTATCCCAGCAGCCCAGGAATACGAGTGAGCTGGATGCATTCATCAAATTTGGCAACCGGTTTATCAACCCTGTACTGAACGAAATTCTCTGCCGCAATGCCCTTCATGCCACCTTCTCCCAGATGGTTTTATACATTGTCGAGAAAAACTCTGTGCCGAAGCCAAAAGCAGCATCCAGGGTATCACGGCAATAGTGGCGGATTAGAAACTAGGAGTCGAGTAATGCCAGTTCCGGGTATTCAAAAGGCTTTGAAATTATCTCCACATCTTTATCCGCCCTTTTCCGATCGGTAATCATTTTTGAAATCGTATGTGCACCCAATGCTCCTTCTTCTATTGGCTCGCACAAAGCCAACACATCCGCTTCGGTGAGGTGAGGATTCAGCCAATCCCTTTCAAACTCTCTGGTCAACATCACTGGCATTCTCTTTTTTGAATTGTGAATCTTCTCCATCAATCCGTTGGCACGGGTAGTCAGTACGCTGTACGTTCTCACCTCCTCTCCTGTCGATTTATCCACCCACGACGACCAGACACCTGCAAGTGAAAATATGGTCTCCTTACTGGAATAAACAAAGTAAGGATACTTGGTTTTCCCGTTATTAAACCAACGCCATTCAAAGAACCCCGTGCAAGGAATCAAACATCGCTTGCCATCTTTCAGGGAGTCGCGGAAGGCAGGCTTTTCAAATATCTCCTCACTGATGGCATTCAAGGTTTTCATCCTGATGGTGGAGGCATCCTGAAGTGACTTTGTCCACCACGGGATCAATCCCCAACGAAAAAATTGAAACTCCTGGGGTCGATCAGCGGTGATGACCGGAGAAGGCTTAAAATCAAAACCATTTTCATAGTAGGTTGGCGTATAGCCAATCTCTTTCATTACGGCCTTATACCTGACTTCCAATTCTGCCTCGATGGCTTTGTCTTGTTTGTGATAGCACATAGGATGTGACCTTTTCCTAAAGATACCAAAGGAGAAATTATTCCTGTGACCCTGCTATTGATTGTGAAGGAGCAAAACGATCAATGATAAATTTAAGACCAACTATGAGCATAACCGGCACCAGGAAATACTCATTGTCCAGTATCCATTGTATCAACCTCCATCCAACCGCCACCACATCCCGCGGGAATTGGTAACCAAAATCGGTAAGACGGGAATAGTACCCCACAATCAAGAGCGCCATCAGCCCTCCGCTGGTTAATCCCATCATAAGAGCATTGAGGAACATCCTGAGTCTTTCTTTCCGTGCGGATTCGGTGGCAATTTTCTGCATCATCGCCTGGTCAAAATCCGGACGCTGAAGATCCAACCGGCTTTCAGCAAGGATATCACCAGCAAGTTGATCGATTCTATCCATATTCATATAATGTATTGAATTTCAGTTTTAAGGAGGTCGCTTAAAATCACAAACATCTTTCTGCGCGCACGGTGCAGTTTCATTTTGACATTCTCAACCGGAATGCCGGTAATAACACCAACCTCCTCAATAGAATTTTCATTCAGATAAAAAAGTGTTAGTAATAACCGGTCCTCGATTTTCAGTTCGGCCATCGCCCGATGAATAAATCCCTTCCTTTCCTCCTCTTCCATCCTGCCACAAGCGGTTTCCAAAGCATCCAACTGGCCGTCGGGTACCTCATCAATATCCACATCATTTCTTTCTGGACCTATGGACTTCACTTTTGAGCGAGCACCATTGACAACAATTTGGTAAAACCAGGTTGAGAATTTCGACTCTTGCCTGAATTTTGACAGCCCTTTAAATGCCTTCAAAAAGGCATCCTGGACCACCTCTTCGGCTTCTTCCCGGTTGTTTACGATCCTGAAGGCAATCGTAAAAGCCATGTGCTTATAGCCAGCAACGAAGTATGAAAAAGCAGATACATCGCCATCAAGAATCTTGCGAATGTATTTGTGTTCCTTCATACGGATTGCTCCGAATCTGTTTTTTTCGTCGTCTTGTAAAAAATAAGCAGCGCGATTCCTCCAAAAAGTAATCCCAGCACATTCATCATGAAAGTGCGCTCACCAACTCCAGAATAAGAAAGGAGGTACCCATTCAACACGCCCAGGGCAACACCAATCAACAATAAGCCCCACATTAAGGGGCCATTCGAGCGTCTGTTGCGCCTCGCATCGGCCTGATTGGCGTCAAGCCCTCTCTCAATCAATGCCATGCGTTCCTTATTCCTGGCCTCTAGAGTTGCCAGTTGCTTTTTCATGTCCTCTACAATCGAGATTTTTACAGAGATAAAGCCAATCGCGAGCCCACCTCCTACTGCAATCAAGGCGATGAGCAATCCCATAATTTCTTTGATATCGCTTGTTTCCATTGGATGTTTATTTAGATCATCAATTCATTTTGTCTATGGGACTCATATAGAGCCCTGTTGGTAACGGATTGAGAAGAGAAAAGATTAAGTGGAATGGATTTGGAGCCGTCCGGGTAATCATCGCCAGACGGCTACTTGTATTTTTCAATGAACTGCCTTACTGCGCTCGTGAAAATAGTTGGCTCCTCGTAGAACCCGACGTGACCCGAATT
>JANYHW010000078.1 GCA_025358885.1 Cytophagales bacterium
TGACTATACCGGATTCACTGACCCACCTATACCGGTAATGATTTGACCCACCCTTAGGCGATTGGGATTTGATGTTCAAAGTTATTGTTTTTTGGGTGAGTTGGGAGTTGATTTTTTGCGTAGCGATTCCCCCTTCAGTTCGAAGCGGTGCGCGTTAGCGAAAAGTCGGTCCATGATAGCGTCAGCCAGGGTGGGTTCGCCAATGTATTCATGCCATTTTCCAATCGGTAGCTGTGAGGCGATCATGACTGATTTCTTTCCGTATCGGTCTTCAAGGATCTGCAACAATGCCAGCCTGGTATTTTGATCTAAGGGAGCCAGACCAAAGTCATCCAGGATAAGTAAACGAACCTTCTCCAACTGGTTGAGGAGTTTTACAAACGACCCATCGAGTTTGGCGACCATTATTTTTTCAGTAAAACGGTTTAGATTCAGGTATAACGTTTTGTAGCCCATCACACATGCCTGATTTCCCAGGGCACAGGCAAAGAAGCTTTTCCCCGCCCCGGTAGCGCCACTGATTAAAATATTCTCAGCCCGATCAATAAAAGAACAATCCGCCAATTGGAGCACCTGTTCCTTGGAAAGATTTCGCTGCTGACTAAAAGAAAGCTCTTCCAGTGAGGCGGCATAGCGAAGCTTGCTCAACTTTAGATAAAGCAGCGTTTTGTATTGAGTTCGATTCTGTCGTTCAGCATCGGTGAGTTGGGCGATAAGTCCGTGTCCTTCGGGATGTTTATTGACGGGCAGTTGTAAAATGGCTTCATAGCTGCGTGCCATACCAAGGAGTTTTAAATCCTTGAGTTGTTCCAGTGTTGCTGTGGTGTTCATGATCATTGTTGTTTAAGTGGATAAAAATTATTGATATGTTTCCGGTCCCCGGATTTGTCCATGCTCAGGAATAAAGGGTGGTATAACTTCAGCGGCGAGTCTGTCTAAGTTATTTTTCAGGATGTTGGCGATCATTCCATAATTGACTGTTGCCGATGTGAGGGCCCGACGGCAGGCCGCTTCGAGTCGTTCATGCCCATATTGTTTGCTGAGCCGAAGAATACCCAAGCAACTATTGTATGTCTGTTCATAAAAGACTTTTGATTCCAGTATCTTATGAACCACCTCTGCTGTTGCCTTTCCTATTGCAGAAGCCTGCCGCTCAAAGTATTCCTTATCCCAGCCTCGTTGCTCAACTACGTGCTGGTGATGAGCAGGCCTGTGCTCGGTCAATGTGGTGTAGCCATTTTTCTTATAGCTGCGTTGGTGAAGGGCTACCCGCTTTAAAGCATCATATACTTCCACTGTATCGGTGGTATAGATGATCTTTAACTGCTTACCAATCAGTGTATAGGGCACACTGTACTGGTGTCGGTCTTCTCCGACAATGACATGGTAATTGCGCTGCACCTTGCTTTCTGTTACCCATTTGATCTGATAGTGCTCGGAAGGAAGCTCTTTGAGTTTGGGCCTTTCATCGGCCTGGAACAACTCTTTGCGACTGCCCATCTTAACTTTGAACGGTTTTGCATTAAACAACTCTAGTTCTTTGCGAACAGCCACATTGATTTGTTCCAGACTATGAAATGTCTTGTGGCGTAATGGGGCATAGATGTGTTTATACGTTAAATCAACTGCTTTCTCGACACTTCCTTTGTCGCGGGGTTTACGAACTCGAGCCGTCAGAATCGTAGTGCCATAGTGAGAGGCCAGGTATTCCATTGCTTCTGTAAAGACTGGCTCATAGCGATTGGCACGTGTTACGGCTGTGCGCATATTGTCACACTTAATACTTGGCGGAACTCCTCCCAGATACTCAAGTGCATGACCCAATCCTTTTATAAAATCTTCCTGTCTTTGAGAGCGAAGCACTTCTGCGTACAGGTAATGACTATAAGGCATAGCACAAACCAGTACTTCGCACACCACCCATTCCCCGGTGGTCAGGTCAACATAGCCCAGCTTATCGCCGGCAAAATCTACCTGGAGTTGTTCACCTGGCTGATGAGTGAAGTGCATGACTGCCTGATCGCGTTTTAAATACCTCCATAAGTGTTCGCAAAACTGCGAATAGCCATATCCCTCAGGGTGATTGGAACGATACTCTTTCCACAGCAAATGCTTCGTTACGCCACGCTTGCGAAGCTCTGTGCTATAATATTCCAGTTGAGATTCGATAGATCCATAGCGGGTATCAATGGTCCTGCCAGCACGATTCTTCTCTATAGCATCAACCTGAATGATCGGAATCAGAGACTCATCATTCAGGGAAAGAAGTTCTGATGGTGACATGCCACTGCTGGAGATCCGCCGCAAGTACTCTCGCACGGTGTTGCGTGATAAGCCTGTGAGCCGCTCGGTGTCCCGGATACTGCGGCCTTGCTCATGAAGTTCAATAATTCGTCTGATCTGATGCATACGTAGTGGTTGGGGCATGATTGCTTTAAGGGTTTAAAAACCTTAAAGCGAATCCTGCCTTGCATCAAATCCTACTCGCCTGGGGTGGGTCAAACCATTACCGGAATAGTGACCGTTTCCGAACAAATGGGTGGGTCAAACAATTACCGGTATCCAGGGGTCAAATGATTACCGGTACAGGTGGTCAAACCATTCCGGAATCCCCGGGTCAGACAATTACCGGTAGGGTGGGTGACAGATATCCGGTACAGTCA
>JANYHW010000160.1 GCA_025358885.1 Cytophagales bacterium
TCTAAAATATCGTAAAGGCTACAGACAGAAATATGGAGCTGTGATCAACCTTGAGCAGGAGTTTCAGCGCTGGGCATGGTTTATGACAGGCAGTTGGGCAGATGGCAAAACAGAGAATTGGGGCTTTACTCAAATTGACAAGTCATTCAACGCTGGGATAGTACTATTCGGATATAGTTGGTACAGACCCAACGATCGCCTGGGAATTGCCGGAGTTATCAGCGGATTATCAGCAGATCAACAAAGCTTTCTCTCCCGTGGAGGCAATGGGTTTATCATCGGTGATGGTCGGCTGAGATACATGCCTGAAAAAGTCTTCGAGGTGTATTACTCCATCCGCGCCAGTGTCAACATCTACATCACCTTGGACTATCAGTACGTCTCGAACATGGCCTTCAATGCTGATCGAGGCAATGTCGGCGTTTGGGGGATTCGCTCACATGTTGAGCTCTAGAAAACAGACTCAGTTGATCTGAAACCCACTATTTCTAAAAGAATTGCAGGGTTACGGTAGCCATAAGTACCGTCTCCACGGTACACCAGTATACAATTCCAAGGGTATGGTTTGACCTTGAGGGGTCGGGTACATTTGACTATCATAAAACCCCATACCATGAAAACAATTGTTCCTATCCTATTGCTGATTGTTGGCTGTCTGCAATTGTCGGCGCAAAAAAATGATGAGTTGATGAAGGCCAGCCTGGCCGGCGATCTCACCTCAGTAAAATCATTGGTGGAAGGCGGCGCGGATGCAAAATATATCGATGCCAATGGCAATACTCCATTGGGCGTTGCCTACTTCTCCCCGGAGATCACCGAATACCTGATTGGTAAAGGTGCTGATACAAACGCGGGAAACTTTCCTTCCCTGGTCAGTGCATCGCGGTACTATTCTGTTGACGTGATGAAGCTGTTGCTTAAGGCGGGTGCGGATCCCAATAAGCCAGGAGTATTGAAAATCGACCAGGCGGCGCCCATCCGCAAATTGCTTGAAGATGAAAAAGCGAAAGGAAAAAAAGGTAACAAGAACATGGTGAAAGCATATGAAGACATGCTCGCCAAAATGCCTCCCGGAAATACCATGAGCTTCTATCCTTTGCAATGGGCCTTAAGCATGACCAATTGCAAAGAATGCGTTGACCTATTGCTTAATGCCGGCGCAAAGACCGATGTCAAGAGCGCGATCACAGGTGGCAATGCCGTGCATGAACTGGTCAATTCCTGGCAACCCATCAGCCAACGTGCCACGGGGATACAAGCGAATATCCCTTATTTCGAAAAAGCAGGCATGGGTATTCCCAATTGGTATAAGAATATGAACATCTATACCTATGGAAGTTTTGATGACATGCTGAAGCCTCTATTGGCTAAAGGTGCTGACCTGGAGTATCTCGATAACAACAAGCGCACACCATTGAAGTCAGCCGTATACCAGCCAAAAGTAAACGCCGAAGTTGTTATGTCATTGATCGCTCATGGCGCAGATGTAAAAGCTACCGGCATGACCAACGACCCAACGGAGTTCCAGAAGGAAACAGCCAACGCCGAAAAAATCAAGGTGAAGTTTGACTTTCCACATGAGGGACGCAATGGCAACGGTGCCGGTTATAGCGCCAACATGGACCTGGTGAATCCCAAGCCGAAGAAAGTGGCGCTAATCAGCTATTATTTGTATGATCCGGGTAAAGGAAAAGTTACAGGCGGCGCCTCCAGCGCCTCGGTTAGCGCTTCGGTATGGAGAACTCCCGATGCCATTGCCCAAACTCAGATCGATGGATTCTACAACAGCAGCATCGGAGCACTCAAAGCCTCTTTTAAGGAGAATGGAATCGATTTGCTTACACCTAACGAATTCCTCGACACCGACGAGAAGGCCGACTTCTATTTTAGTTTCAGTCAGGAGTCAGCAAAAAAGGAAAAGACTTCCATAACCAAGGCGAGAACTGCAGGAGGATTTATGGGAGAGACAGCAATCGCCACAGTATCTACATTGAAGATTTCACCGAGCGACGGAGGCTACAGGCAGTTCTTCATTGCCAATGAAGGTGATGATGAATCTCAGCTGCTTAACTTTCAAAGTGGCATTTTTTCAGCCAATCGTAAACTTACCTCCAGTCTGGGATTTGAGCTTGCCAAGGGGCTTGGCGTTGATGCCGTCGTTGTAGTTTACATCTGTACAAGAAAGCCAAAACAAAACAAAGATGACTTCGGTGTTAACTCCGTGGTTACCATGATGCTTGGCCCAAACCCCGGACGATCAGAAACGAGTGATCCCGAAGCGAAGAATCTGGGTCAGTTTTATTGTGGCACCCGCACCTACTACAGCTCACCGTCAATTTTCAAAGAAGCCGACGGAATCTTCGGACAGTATGAAGGTATGGCCAATGTACTGAAGGCACATGCTGCCAAGATGTGCAAGTATGTTAATGGGAAGGAGAAGGACGAGGATAACTGACCTGATGAATTGTTCCAAATACAATCGATGATAAAATTGGAAGATGGAGCCTCATTCGACTTGGGGTTCCATTTTTCAATCCCCATAGCCGCCGGGATATTTCACCAGGAAATAATGTTCTTGTCACGATAAAACTTTCCGGTCTTCACCCCGGCAGCCGTCGCAAGCCAAACCGCCGTCTCCGCTCCTTTCTCCACCGACCGGGTAGCACCGGCCCCGCCCATATCGGTCTTTACCCAACCTGGGCACATGGACATCACTTTGACTGCGGTGCCTCTCAGCTCTGCCGCCAACAAAATGGTGAAGGCATTCAGTGACGACTTGCTTAATCTGTATGCGCCGTAACCACCTGATTCCAAAGAAGCCAGTTCACCCATACCACTGGAAATATTAATGATCCGGGCATCAGGGCTTTTCCTCAACATCGGCATGAAATACTTTGCTGTGCGGATTGGTCCCATGAAGTTAGCGTCCATTACGCTGCTGATTTCATCAAGGGCAAAATCGACAACGGCATGATTCCCGATGACGCCTGCGTTATTGATTAGTACATCGAGTCTCGTGAAGTTTTCCTGGAGAAAGCTTGCGGCAAGCTTCACAGAAGCTTCATCCGTTACATCCAGGGGAAAGCCAACAGCCCCATTTCCAATATCGTTGGCTACCTTAGTTGCCTTCGACTGGTCCCGGGCTGTGGCAATCACCTGCCAACCCAGTTCCGCAAGTTCCTTGGCTACTTCCTTCCCAATACCCCGGTTCGCCCCGGTGACAAGCGCAATTTTTTTATCAAGCATCTTTTTTACCTACCGATTTACGCGCGAAGGAGTTTGAAGGCATGGTTCCATTCGTTGTTTACCATCCCGGGGATGCACCACAGCATACAAAGCGGTTCGATGGCACGTGCTGATTCCACGCGACCGAAGTCTTCCGGGTCCCAACCAAACTGGTCCAGGATAGTGGCAACCTCACGCTTCGCATCGCGGTCATTCCCACAAATGAACATGGTGGGCTTGCCACCGGCGAACATGGGATTAACCATGCAGAGATTGCCAACACTGTTGAATGCTTTTACAAACCTGACCTGTGGCGCCAGAGCCTGGAGTCGTTCCATCAGTGATTCTGACAAGGTGGTGAAATAAGACAGCACGCCATTGGTCGGTGGCACAGCAGCAATCGGGTTAGTTGCGTCAATTACAACTTTGCCGGACAACCCTGAAGCAACTGATTTGATGATGGATTCGGCGCTGGTTCCTTTCACGGCAAGGACAAGTATTTCGCCGAACATCGCTGTCTCTTCAAAGCTTCCAAGTTTACCGGTAGCATTCTTGGTTTTCCAATCGGAAAGTTTGGTTATGTCGCTGCTGGCGACCATCACTTCATAACCATGCTTGATAAATCCGCTGGCGAGTACCTGTGCGACTTGGCCGGATCCCAAAACTCCAATTTTCTTTTTTGTCATATCAGTAATTTATTAAGTGTTTAAATGTTACGGTAATGCGTTTGTACCTTTCACCCAGGTTTTTGTTCCACATCCTACAATGTATACCGGCAAATATAAGTTCCTCTTTTCGACCGTAAGTATCAAAGAAGGTCAACCATATCGATAAAGGGGTTCGGCCTATAGGTATCTTGCTTACCTTAAAGCTGCAAAATCCCATTCAATTTGAAAATCGGCCTCCTCTCCGACACCCATGGCTACCTCGACCCAAAAATCTTCACGCACTTTGAGGCGGTTGATGAGATCTGGCATGCCGGAGATATCGGCGACAATACCGTGGTGACCGCTCTAGAAAAATTTAAACCATTCAAGGCTGTATTTGGAAATATCGATGAACTTGATTTGCGCACCAGATTTCCGGAAGATCTTTGGTGGGAGTGTGAAGGGTTCACCTTGTGGATGACACACATCGGAGGTGCTCCTCCAAACTATAATCCGCGGATTAAGAATGTACTCCAATCAAAAGTTCCAACCATCTTCATTTGCGGGCATTCACATATTCTGCGGGTAAAGAAAGATCCCCACTACAATAACATGCTTTACCTCAATCCCGGGGCAGCCGGGAACCAGGGATTTCATCACATCAAAACCCTTATTCGCTTTGAACTCTTAAGCGGAGAAATAAAAAATATGGAGGTGATTGAGCTGGGAACGCGGGGGGCAATTTGAAATTGAACCAATTGTCAAGGATAACTGTCGGGACAAATTTTTCAAATCAAAAAAATGCCAACGATCTCTCATTGGCCAATTACCTTAATTTTCAGATGAATGAATTACCGATCCCGATTGTTAATGGACGAATTACTTCTTCGCGGCTTTCTTCGCCTTGAATTCTTCCTTGATCTTCTCAATATCTACTCCTTTTGCCACGGGCTGGAAATTCTGGATCTTCAGCGTTTGCCTTCTGCGGGCGGATTTGGCTCTGTCTTTGCGGTTCTTACGCTTGAGTCGGGTTACTGACATAGTTCGTTCGTTTTAAAGAGGCGCAAAAATAATCCCCTTTCTTGGTATTACAAGGTCCGGGGTGATTTTATCCGTAATCCAGGGGACAAAAACAGCCTAATTCCATCGAATACTGTTAGTTTTAGCCCGGAAATTATGGACAAACCTACACTCCCAAAAGGAACCCGCGACTTTGGCCCTGCACAGATGTCCAAGCGGCTGTTGATTATCAATACCATCCGAAAAGTGTTTGAAAAGTACGGTTTTCAGCCGCTTGAGACACCCGCCATTGAGAACCTGACTACACTGACAGGAAAATATGGAGAAGAAGGCGACCAACTCTTATTCAAGATCCTCAATTCGGGTGACTTTTTGAAGGATACCACGGCAGACACACTCGCGACCGGAGACTGGAAGCAACTCACTCATGCGATCTCCGAGAAGGGCCTCCGCTATGACCTCACTGTACCTTTCGCGCGTTATGTTGTAATGAACCGGCACGAAATCACGTTCCCCTTCAAGCGCTACCAGATCCAACCCGTGTGGCGTGCAGATCGTCCACAGAAAGGACGTTACCGTGAATTTTATCAGTGTGATGCCGATGTGATTGGAACGGACTCACTGATTTGCGAAGCGGAGATCATTCTGATGATAAAGGAAGTATTTAATGCACTTGGCATCACGGACTATTCGATTAATATGAATCACCGCGCCATACTTTCCGGCCTCGGGCAACTGACAGGTTCTAAAGAAAACGAATCATCATTATTCATCGCCATCGACAAGCTGGATAAAATCGGTGAAGATAAAGTTAAAGAAGAGTTACGGGGAAAAGGCTTTTCTGAAGCAAACCTTAACTCGTTGTTTGAAGTCCTGAACTTTAAGGGTGATACCAAAAACAAAATTGAGTTCTTGTCAAAAAAGTTTGCCAACTCACCCCCTGGACAAAAGGGAGTTTCTGATTTCAAAGAGGTACGCAGCCTCCTCGCCAGCTATGGCGCCAATGAAGAACACCTTGACTTCAACCTCGCCCTCGCCCGAGGGCTCAGCTACTACACCGGATGCATCTTTGAAGTTAAGATCAACAATGTTTCCATCGGCAGTGTCAGCGGTGGGGGCCGCTACGACAACCTTACGGGTGGGTTTGGTTTACCGGGCGTATCAGGCGTTGGCTTCTCCTTCGGAGTGGATAGATTATATGACGCCATGGAGGAACTTAACCTCTTCCCGGAGGATGCTCAGGTGTCCTCAAGGGTACTGGTATCCCACCTGGATGAAGAATGTCGTCGGTTCGCCCTCAAGACAGTTTACGCCTTAAGAAAGGAAGGTATCGCCTCAGAGGTGTACCCGGACAATACTAAACTAAAGAAGCAGTTGGAATACGCCGACCGCAAGAAGATTCCTTTTGTCATTGTTATTGGTTCTGATGAAATGAAGAGCGGCAACCTGACTCTTAAGAATATGAAGACCGGCGAACAGTACCTCAGGACACTGGCTGAAATCATTGCTTCCTTCTGACATGAGCGCGCAGCACACCATATCACCACGCGTCCTGGGTCTATCCGACCTAGGAAAAATACTTCAAGGAGATTGCCAACTCAACTTATCGCAGGAATCCAAAACCAGGATTCTCCGGTGCCGTGAATACCTCGACAAGAAAATCTCTTCCACATCGGAACCATTGTATGGCATCAACACTGGCTTTGGTTCTTTATATAACAAGAATATTTCCAAAGAAGACCTTGAAAGACTCCAGGATAATTTGGTAAAGTCACATGCGTGCGGCACCGGACCGGAGATTCCTTCCGAGATAGTGAAGCTTATGCTTTTTCTAAAAGCCCAATCCCTGTCGTACGGATATTCTGGTGTTCAGCTGGAAACGGTAGAACGGTTGATTGACTTCTATAACCATAACGTCTTTCCTAAAGTATATGAAATGGGCTCCCTGGGTGCCTCCGGTGACCTCGCACCGCTTGCTCATTTGTCTTTACCACTGATTGGTTTGGGGGAAGTTGAATTCAAAGGCAAAACGATTTCTTCCGGGGAAATGCTGGAGCACCTTCACTGGAATCCGTTGCACTTCAAGGCAAAAGAAGGTCTTGCCTTGCTGAACGGTACCCAATTCATGGGAGCCTTTGGCATGTGGTGCACACTTCATGCCCATCGCCTATTGACGCTGGCCAACACCATCGCTGCTCTCTCCCTCGATGCTTTTGACGGAAGGCCGGAACCCTTCGACCAGAAAGTACATGCCATCCGTCCACAGAAAGGACAATGGAAAGTGGCCAATCATATCTCACAATTGCTGAAAGGAAGTCAGTTGATTTCTCAGACCAAGAAACATATACAGGACCCTTATTCCTTCCGTTGCATCCCGCAGGTACATGGGGCAAGCCTGGACTCTATCCACTATGTGACAGAAGTAATCCTTGCTGAAGTCAATGGCGTGACTGACAATCCAAATATTTTTCCCGATGATGATCAGATTATTTCGGCCGGAAATTTTCATGGGCAGCCGCTCGCGCTCAGCATGGACTTTTTGTGCATTGCCCTGGCAGAGCTGGGTAGCATCTCCGAACGAAGGACCTATCAACTGATTAGTGGAACCAGGGAATTGCCCAATTACCTTGTAGCGAACCCGGGCATTAATTCAGGACTGATGATACCCCAATATACGGCTGCCTCACTGGTGAGTCAGAATAAACAACTCTCTACACCCGCCTCGGTCGACTCGATCGTCTCTTCCAATGGCCAGGAAGATCACGTGAGCATGGGAGCGAATGCCGCGTTGAAGGCTTATCGTGTGACAAACAACGTGTACTCCATCCTTTCCATCGAACTGATCACCGCCTGCCAGGCCCTGCAATTCAGGAGGCCTTTGCGAAGTTCTCCCCGATTGGAGGAATTCGTAAATACTTTCCGGGGCATTGTGCCGTTTATGGAATCAGATCGGCTGCTGCACAATGATATGGTGAGTGCAGAGAAATTTTTGAAAGAGGTTACCTTAGGGATTGTTGATGGAGATGAACGTTTGTTTTAGCACACAGTGAACCGTAGAAATCTATACATCCTGCTTTTCCTGGCGTCGGGTTTTGCGGCCATCGGACAACCCTACCCCAGCCGGCTCGGTCGTTTCCAGGTGGACCAGAAGAAAGGATGTGCTTCATTTACTGTTACGGTAACCAACTTGTTGCCAGGCACATGCTTGCCAGGGGTATCTCCGTGTGCCATAGACTACGGCGATGGCACCGCGCTTCAAACAAATCCACCGCTCCCCATTACACATACGTACACCACCGCCAAGACATACACCCTGAAAGTGATTTACCAAAGCCTGGCCGTGCAGGTGGATGATATTGCGATTACCGTTGACGCCAATACACAAGCTAATTTCGAGATCCATGCATGTTCTGCCTATCAGGCGGTTATCAAGGTAGTGGATAACAGTTACGATCAATATGCAATCAACTTTGATAAGAATGACAACGTCTATGATTTTGTGCTCCCCTTCTCCAACAATATTGTAACTCCTGCCTATGCGTATGTTCCTCCGCCCCCTCAGCCCAATACGTATTTCGCCATTGTCCAGGGACGCAATCTGAATTCCGCTACCAACTGCACTCCAAGCCAACAGGCCTTCACAACCCTCAGTGTACTTCCGGCACCCGTACTTAAAACGTTGACTTCGATTGATAACACCTCAGTCAAATTAGACTTCACGATTGCCCCCAATATTGAATATCGCCTGGAGATCGCGGTGAATAGCTCAAGTGCGTTTCAGATTCTGCAAACCGTATTCGGCATCAACACGGTAACCCTTGCAGGCCTCAAGTTGGACAACAATTATTACTGCTTCAGGCTCGGCGCCTACGATCCCTGCAACAACGTATCAACCTACTCCAATTTGATTTGCAGTGACAAATTCTCCGTGACAGCACAGAGTGATGTAAACAAACTGGTTTGGAGCACCGGCGCAATACCGTTCCTGACAGGCTACAGCATCCAGATCAAAGTTGGCAATAGTACAACAAGCCTTCCCATCAGTGGCGCGGTCCAGAACTACGATGACATCAATATCATTTGCAAACAGAATTACTGTTACCAGATCACCAACAACTACAGCGGCGGAGGCAAGAGCATATCTCTGGAGAAATGTGCCACCTCATTTTCCAACAAGGTGCCAACGGCGGCAAACGACATCAGCGCCGTCATTAACACCGGAGGGGTAGATCTGAGTTGGGTTCAGGACCCAAAATTCACACCCGTTAATTACAATGTACAGCGCTCCGGAAACGGTTCAGGATTTTCTTTTTTTACCACGGTTACAGCCGCCAAACTCACAGACAACAGTTATACCCTTGGGGGCAAGTATTGCTATAAAGTAAACTACATTGACAAGTGCGACAACATAAGTGCCCCGGGGACGATTTCCTGTCCGCTCCGATTCGAAGGGACACTGGACAAGAAGAATGCCATTTCGCTTGTATGGAGTTCATACAATGGCTGGAAGAATGGAACGAAGAACTACATCGTGGAGAAATACAATGTGCAAGGAACCCTCATCAAAACTTTTACCGTGACAGATACTGTTTTTGTCGACGATCAGCCCGACCCAACAAACCAGCTGGTGCGGTATGAAGTCAAGGCCATATCCAACGATCCGGGTCTTACGGTGTCGGTCTCGAATGTGTTGGAGTTCGTGAAAAATGCCAATCTGTACTATCCTACTGCTTTCACACCCAATGGAGATAATGTGAACGACGGTTTTATGGTGAATGGTCAATTTATCGTAAAGATGAGTCTCAAAATATTCGATCGCTGGGGATCCCTGCTCTTTACTTCCGAAAAGAATGAGCCATGGGATGGCCATCGCGACGGCAAGCCGATGCCGGCATCCACCTATATCTGGAAGGTTGATATCACCGACCTGGCCGGCCGTACGTATACTGAGCATGGAACAGTAGCGCTGATCCGGAACTAAATTCCTGCAACTCCCTTACCTTTGTACAATATTTTACCGATAACAAAAGGCTGCTATGCTGGATATGATGAAAATGATGGGCAAAGTGAAGGAGATGCAAGCCCGCCTGAAAGAAGCCCAGGACAACCTGGAAAAGATAACCGCCTCGGGCGAGGCAGGCGGGGGCATGGTAAAAGCTGTCGTGAATGGTAAAAAGAAATTGATTTCGGTTGAAATCGATTCCACCATTGTGTCGGCAGCCGACAAAATGTTGATGCAGGACCTTGTGGTGGCCGCCGTAAACAAGGCCATGGATGATGCAGACATAAAGGCAAAGGAAGAAATCAAGAAAAGCACAGAAGGGATATTGCCCAATATTCCAGGTATGGACTTTAGCAGCATGTTGGGATGACAAGTGTTTCGGTTGTTATCCTCAATTACAATGGCTGCGACCTGCTGAAGAAGCTTCTACCCATCGTCGAGACCTGCAGTAAAGGCGCCTCGATTGTCGTCGCTGATAACGGCTCGACGGATGATTCCGTTGCCGTCATCAAAACAGCATTTCCCAACATTGAGTTGATGGAGCTCGGATCAAACTTCGGCTTTTGCGGAGGCTACAATCAAGCCTTGAAAATGGTGAAGTCAGATTATTGTGTACTCCTGAATTCCGATGTGGAAGTCACGCCCGGTTGGCTTGATCCGATGATTAATATTCTGAACGAACATCCGAATGTTGCTGCCGTACAGCCTAAGGTCCTTTCATACCATGAGCGCGCATCATTTGAATATGCTGGCGCGGGCGGAGGATTTATTGATACGTTGGGTTATCCTTTTTGCAGGGGAAGACTTTTCTATGCCATGGAGGAGGATCTCGGACAATACAATGATTCATGCCCCATATTCTGGTCGTCAGGTGCCTGCATGATGGTTCGCGCAAACCTCTACCAGGAGGTGGGTGGCCTCGATGAAGACTTCTTTGCACACATGGAGGAAATTGACCTCTGCTGGCGCCTGCAAAGAGCAGGGCATCTCATTTGGTATGAAGGAAAAAGCTCAGTATACCATGTAGGCGGAGGTACACTATCAGTTACCAATCCATACAAGACCTACCTCAACTTCAAGAATGGACTAAGCCTGCTCTACAAGAACCTGCCTACAGTAGAATTGATCTATAAATTCCCTGTTCGCATTGTGCTCGATTGGGTAGCCGCATTGAAATTCACTTTGTCAGGGTCAGGAAGGGACGGGCTTTCAGTACTCAAAGCTCACTGGCACTTTCTATCAAATTGGGGAAAGGAAATCAGGAAGCGAACTTCGTCTGGGAAATTGGGCTATAGGAGGCCTTCAAGTCAGTATCCAGGGTCTATAGTATGGGAATTCTTCTTGGCTGGCAAGAGGAAATACACTCAATTGATGCCTTAAAGGCCAGGCAAAAACCAGTCGGCTTTCTAGAAATCCAGTACAGAACTGTTGCTCCTGCGCAGGTGCTTTCTCATGTTCATGATGAAGGCAAGCCCGAGGTAGACGATGATTGGCGACCCCAGGGTTAGAAAAGAGGCGTAAATAAAGAATAAACGGATGCTGGAAGAGGCTATGCCCAATTTCTCACCCATCGCCGAGCACACACCAAAAGCGTGTTCCTGGAAGAAGTGCTGCAATCGTTTCAAATGGTCATCCATAGCTAAAACCTTCATTTACCTGAGTTAAAAGCGCTTTACCGATTAAAAAAACAATCCGCAAATATAACCCCTTTCAGGATGGCGAATGTTGGCTGTCCTCTTTATTTTTTTGACTATTATTGCAAAAAAAACGTCCCGGAGTTAGCTTTGCGACTCGTTTTCGAAAACCTTAAAAAACCATCCATGAGAAAAGTAGTATCCTCGATCGTCATCATTGGCATGTTAAGTTTGGCCGGATGCACACTTCCCCAAATGATCAAATTGGCGAAGCAGCAAAACCTGACGGTGACACCCAATCCGTTGGAAGTCCACAAAGACACCGTAGCCTATGAAATGGCTGCCAGCCTGCCTGTGAAAATGCTGAAGAAGGGTACCTCGTACACCCTCAACAGCTTTTACAAGTATGGCGACAAGGAATTGGCGCTCCCCACCATACCTTTCAAAGGTGATGATTATGCCAATAGCGCTACAGAACAGCCTAAAATAACCAAGAGCTTTTCATTTGCCTACAATCCTGCGTTGAAGACCGGAACCCTGCAGGTAGAGGGCGTTGCCGCAAAAGGCACAAAGTCAAAAACTACACCAAGGCTAGATGTGGCTGTAGGCGTGATCACCACCAGCAAACTGGTGCAGAATTCATTCTATGCTGCCTTCGCTGAACATGGATACAACAACCAGGAAGAAATTGTCCCGGTAGTCATCCCTGACTTCATCTTCGAACAGGGTAAATCGGTTCTGCGCAAATCTGAAACAAGCAGCGACAAAGGAAAGCAACTGGATGCCTTCATCGCGTCAAAGAACATTACGCGCACAGTCACCATCACCGGTACCCACTCTCCTGAAGGTCGTGAGCGTATCAACAGCAAACTCTCTGAAGAACGCGCTGCGGTAATTGAAAAATACTATCGCGCAGAAATGAAGAAGTATGACTACAAAGACATGGCTGATGGAATCAAATTTATCCTAAAGCCTGTGGTCGACGACTGGAACGGATTCAAAGCCGCTCTCGCTTCTTACAGCGGAATTTCTTCTGACGAAAAATCAGCTTACCTCAGCATCATCAATGGGGGTGGTTCTTTTGAAGAACAAGAGAAGCAAATGAAAAAGATCGCCAGCTACAAGAAAGTATTCAAAGAAGTGTATCCTGGCTTGCGTACCGCGAAGACAGAAATTCTTACCATCAAGAAGAAGAAGACAGATCCTGAAATCTCTGTGCTGGCCAAGCAAATTACCCAGGGCAGCGCTGCTTCAGATGCATTGACTTTTGAAGAACTGATGTATGCCGGTTCACTCACTCCATCGCTGGATGAGAAGGCCGCGATCTATGAAGCAGCCACGAAGAAAGGTGCATATTGGAATGCACACAATAACCTTGGTGCTACATACCTGCAAATGGCAATCGAAAATCAAGGACGCGCTGCCGAACTCGGAAGCAAGGCTGCCGCTCAACTTGAACTCGCAGCGAAGATCCGTCAGACTCCTGAAGTGAATGCCAACATGGCGACGGTTTCTCTGATGCAAGGCAACCCCTACAAGGCTGCCAGCTATGCCAACAAGGCCCTCAACGGAGCATCAAACGATGTGGCACGCGGTGTAAACGGAGTGAAAGGTTCTTCTGAAATATATATGGCGAAGTATGATGCGGCTGTTCGTTCAGAATCTGCTGCTTCTGCTACTGACGTTAACCTCTTCAACAAAGGTTTGGCACAACTCCTTTCCAAGGACTATGCCAATGCCGCAAGTTCATTCAACGAGGCGACGACCAAGAATGCAAATATGGCTGTAGCCTACTACGGTGCTGCTGTTGCTGCTGCCCGGTCAGGCAATGCGGATAAGGTTGTCAGCAGCTTGTCAAGCGCCGTGAAGATTGATCCTAGCATGAAAGACAAGGCCTTGACGGACCTTGAGTTCAGCAAATTCAATACCACTGAAGCTTTCCGGAACGCCCTAAAATAAGGATATCCGAAAAATTTAAAACCCTGTCTCTTCCGGAGACAGGGTTTTTTTATTCCCCTGTGGGAAGGTCACAGGCTAATACTCTCAATTAAGGCCCCACCGGTGGAAAAGAAAGACAGAGAAATAAGGTCAATCCTTTCATCCTGATGATCCTCCTATTATTTTTACACTCTTTACAGAAAGAATTCTATGCGTGAAATCCAGTATCGTGAAGCCCTGCGGGAGGCAATGAATGAAGAAATGCGCCGCGACGCACGCGTATTCCTCATGGGCGAAGAGGTTGCCGAGTACAATGGGGCCTATAAAGTAAGTCAGGGAATGCTGGATGAATTCGGACCCGATCGCGTTATCGATACACCCATTTCAGAACTCGGATTTGCCGGCATTGGCGTTGGCGCTGCTGCGAATGGCATCCGCCCCATAGTGGAGTTCATGACATTCAATTTCTCCCTCGTGGCGATCGATCAGATCATCAACGCAGCCGCCAAATTATATTCCATGTCCGGTGGACAATACAATTGCCCTATCGTGTTCCGCGGTCCAACAGGAAACGCCGGGCAATTGGGCGCCCAGCATTCGCAAAATTTTGAGAACTGGTTCGCTAATACCCCGGGCTTGAAAGTTGTAGTTCCTTCCAACCCGTATGATGCCAAAGGGCTTTTGAAAACTGCCATTCGCGACGATGACCCGATTATTTTCATGGAGTCGGAAGTAATGTACGGCGACAAAGGTGATGTTCCTGCCGAAGAATATCTTATTCCCATCGGTGTTGCCGATATCAAAAGGGCTGGCACCGATGTGACGATCGTTTCCTTCGGGAAGATCATGAAGGTGGCCCTCGCCGCGGCTCAAGAACTGGAAAAAGAAAATATCTCTGCAGAAGTTATCGACCTGCGCTCCGTACGCCCGATTGATTATGCCGCCGTCGTTGAGTCTGTGAAGAAGACCAACCGCCTTGTGATAGTCGAAGAGGCCTGGCCATTGTCCTCCATTGCTACCGAAATTACCTATCACATTCAGAAGCATGCCTTCGATTACCTGGATGCTCCTATCCAGCGTATCAACAACTTTGATGCACCACTGCCATATGCAGCCACATTGATTCAGGCCATCCTACCCAATGTCGAGAAGACGGTCAAGGCCGTGAAGACCGTGATGTATCGGAATTGATATCCAGTTTCTGCGGCCGTTAATATTCCTCTGAAAGTAGAATCTTCCAGGCCTCTTCTATTTTGCCCTGATGCAGATATCTCGCGGCAAGTTCATGAAGGGCATTCACACCCTGTTGTAATGCCTGCTTTACTTCGGGGGCACCGCTGATTTTTTTTATTGATTCGATTCCTGGCAACTGCTCAATATTGGCGAGCCTGCCCAAGTCATTTCCCGAGAGAACCTGGCTGTTTTTGATTTTATCCGGTATCTGGTCAAATCCGATCCCCAGCTTCTCGTTTGGTTTTGGAACCGTGAAGATATTGTCCCGTTGCACCCTGAGGTAATTGTCACCGCCCATGCGTGCGACCGCATCGAGCTTCACCGGATCAATTCTACCTCCTTCATCAAGAATGTCCTCCCGGATGTGCATGAGAAGCACTTCACAAATGACGAGGTTGCCAGCACCACCGTTCTGACCCAATTCTATTATCTGATTCACTTTACACTCCATGGCCACCGGTGCCTCTTTGACCCTCGGCGGCTTAACCCTATGTGATGGAACTTCTGTAAACCCCGCCTTAACAAATTCATTCACTCCTTTCGGGTATTCACAACTGGCCAGGGACATCTGCTCCACCATCGCATAATTCACGATATGGATAACCACCTCAGGTACTTCATGCACATTTTGAAACGTGTGTTTGGTGGTATTGTCACGGCCTTTGCGCGAGGGTGAAAAGACGAGTATGGGTGGATTACTGCCAAAGCAGTTAAAGAAACTGAATGGACTTAGATTCACATGCCCTTCATGGTCGATTGTACTGGCGAAGGCAATCGGCCTGGGAATAACCGCCCCCAGCAGGTAGCTATGCAATTTACCATGTGGAATTTCTTTTGGATTGATGGTTAGCATGGCTGACAGAACAAATTCATTTAACTGGCGGGTAATAACTTGCCACGGCACTCACCAAACCCTATCCGAACCTTTCCGTTGGCAGCGTGGCCCCGCATGATAACTGTGTCTCCATCTTCAAGAAATTTCCTTTCTGTCCCATCAGGCATGTGCAAGGGCCGTTGTCCGTTCCAGGTAAGTTCCAACATGGAACCATATGAACCGGGTGACGGTCCGCTGATGGTGCCCGAGGCGTAGAGGTCACCCACCTGAATATTACACCCATTGACGGTGTGGTGAGCAAGTTGCTGCGCAGGACTCCAATACATGTATTTGAAATTTGTACGGCAAACCGTGGTTGGTTCGGATTTATCAGCCTGTATCAATACCTCCAGTTGAACGTCAAAATTCTTATTTCCTTCCACAGCCAGGTAAGGCAACACGTGCGGGATTTGCTCCGGGCCTTCCGACCGAAAAGATTCCATGGCATCCAATGTAACAACCCATGCGGAGATGGTTGATCCAAAGTTCTTTGACAGGAACGGTCCGAGTGGCACATATTCCCATTGCTGAATATCCCGGGCTGACCAATCATTAAACAAGACGAAGCCGATAATATGATCTTCCGCCTCTTTCACGGGAATCCCCTTGCCCAGTGCTGTATTCGAACACGTGATAAAGGCCATTTCAAGTTCAAAGTCGAGTTTGCGTGTTGGGCAAAATGACGGAAGTTCATCATCAGGTGACTTAATCTGACCCTTGGGTCGGCGGATAGGCGTGCCTGATATAACAATCGAGGACGCGCGGCCATGGTAGCCAACGGGAAGGTGTTTCCAGTTGGGCAACAAGGCATTCTTCGGATCACGAAACATAGACCCCACATTAGTGGCGTGTTCTTCACTGCTATAAAAATCGGTGTAGTTGGGAATACTTACCGGCAATAACAATTGTGTTTCAGTCATGGGGATGAGCGACATTTCCCGCGCCTGCTTGTTGTCCCGGAGGAATGAATGATCGTGCCGCAACAATTCAGAAATGCGGCCCCTGACTTCTCCAACTTTTTTCCGCCCAAGGGAGAAAAAATCGTTAAGGTATTTCTGATTGAACACCCCGATGGGCAAGTTCAGGTCATCAAGAAAGCCATGTTCGTGCAGATAGACCAAATCAAGTACAAAATCTCCAATGGCCACACCGGCCACGGCCGTCAGGTATTTCGTTTTAAAGATTCCAAATGGAAGGTTCTGAATCGGGAAGTCAGATTCACCAGGCACAGCTACCCAACTTTTAAGCTTTGGATCATTCGCAGAAATCATGGTGTTTTTTATATCTCTCCAAAATTAGTCTAATTTGGATTGTGGCATTAATCCTTCCTCAAGAGTTTGAAACTTCCATGAAGCTAAGGCTTGGCCTTGATTTTCAACCATTCATCCAATCGCTTGAAACGGCATCACCCGTCAGTATTCGATACAATCCTCACAAAAAATCTGAGCAGGCAGGAGAGAGAATCCCCTGGAGTACATGGGGCCACTATCTTTCGGAAAGACCCGTTTTCACCCTTGATCCCGGTTTCCATGCAGGGGCATACTATGTGCAAGAGGCGAGCTCCATGCTGCTGGAACAAGCCCTTGTGCAAACACTGGACCTGACCAAGTCCTTAAACGTCCTTGACTTGTGTGCTGCACCCGGAGGTAAATCCACCCTATTATTGAGTTTGATTTCACCGCGGAGCTTGTTGATTTCCAACGAGGTCATTCGCAACCGCACTTCCGTCCTATCAGAAAATATTCAGAAATGGGGCCATGATAACGTTATCATCACCAGCAACGACCCGGGAGACTTTCAACGCCTTCCTGGTTTCTTTGATCTTGTCGTCATTGATGCGCCATGCTCCGGTGAAGGATTATTCAGAAAAGATCCTGGTGCAACAAAGGAATGGTCGCCCCGGAATGTGGAAATGTGTTCGTTGCGTCAGCGAAGAATTGTGAATGATGCGTGGGCATGTCTCAAACCCGGAGGGATATTGATCTATTCAACCTGTACGTATAATGAAGCAGAAAACATGGATAACGCTGCCTGGATCCGGGACACACATGGGGCTGAATCCTTGTCTCTTTCTATGAAGGAAGATTGGGGTATTGAAGAAATCATGAAAAACCATTGCACAGGGTATCAATGCTTCCCACATCATGTGAGAGGTGAAGGTTTCTTTTTGTCGGTGTTAAGAAAAACATCAGGTGAACATCGGACTCAGAAGTCAAAGAATACGTTGAAGTATCCAAGTGCCAACCAAATCAAAGACATGGCTCCGTGGATCCTTACGGCGGACTCATCGTTTTTTTTTCAGCATCATGAAACCATCAGGATGCTGCCGTCAGCCAAGCAGGAGGAGTTCCAGGTCCTCCTTAACAATCTCCATGTGGTGATTGGTGGGACGGCTGTATTGGAATTGAGTAAAAACAAATTCATTCCTGACCATGCCCTGGCACTCTCTATCAGACTTAACAAGAACCAGTTTCCTGTAATAAAAATAGATATTGAGCAGGCTCTCGCATACTTGAGAAAGGAAACATTGAGGCTCGACTCTCATCCTTTCGGTTTCGCCTTGATTGAATATAATGGGCTTGGTCTTGGGTGGGTCAATGTTTTACAAAATCGAATTAATAATTTATATCCGGCAACCTGGAGAATCAGAATGTAATATTTTGGACCATACTCGATGGCACTTTTAACACAAGAAAAATCCAAACAGAAGTACCTTGCATTCTTCTGTGGTCAATCCCATTACCTTCCTCAACTTGAAACCATTTTCTGTTAGTAAAATTGTTATTGGAGCTGTTGGCATTATAGCCAGTATGGCAATTTACCATAGTGCAAATTCCCAAAATATCCTTCGTCTAACCAAACACACTAAACAAGAATTTATTATTATGCAAGGAGAGCGAATTAAGTGCAAGCTTGTTGACGGCACCAAGATTATTGGGCATCTAACCGAGCTTACTGACAGCTCTTTTCAACTAGATGGAAAAGGCATACTGATTGAAGATGTCCAATGTTTGGCAAAAAAGAAAAGGGGGACTGGTTTGTATATGGGGCTTGTCATAGGTGCAGGTGTAGCCTTAATACTTACAGGAAATATAACTTCACAGTCACAGCTATACCTAATGGGCAGCGCACAATCGCTCTTGCTTATCAAACCCATTAATAATAGTCTATGGAGAGACGTTAAAAATAAATGGGAATTAGAAGTTATTGACCAATCCCACTTTTTCCTAAGTCATTAGTCCAAACCTAATACGAGCTAATTTTGGGTGCGGTAAAAACATTGGACAAGCTATATCAAGTCTGATTCCGTGTCGTGTTAAATGCATTTTCGACAACCAAACAGGTCGACCTAACTCCAAGAGTCTCATTCTCCATTCGTAGGCTGACCCTCCCTCACGTTTAGCATTTAGCTTTCACCATCTAACCTCATCCTTTTTATTCACTTCTCCCCTCATTTCCTTATTTTTGCCATCCTTTTTATTACTCAATACATGTCATTGTCCACCAAGTATAATCCTGCCGAAGTAGAAGATAAATGGTATGCCTATTGGCTGGAGAAGCGCTTTTTCCATGCCGAGCCAAATCCTGGCAGGGAACCATTTTGCATTGTTATTCCTCCTCCAAACGTAACAGGAGTACTGCACATGGGCCATATGTTGAATAATACCATTCAGGATATCCTGGTGAGAAAGGCCAGGATGCAAGGCAAGGAGGCTTGTTGGGTGCCAGGTACCGACCACGCTTCCATCGCAACAGAGGCACGGGTGGTCGCCATGCTTCGCGAGCGGGGCATCAAGAAATCAAACTTGACGCGTGACGAATTTCTCACCTACGCCTGGGAATGGAAAGAGAAGTACGGCGGCATTATCCTGGAACAACTCAAGAAACTGGGTGCTTCCTGCGACTGGGACCGGACAAGCTTCACCATGGACCCGGACTACTACAAAGCAGTCATCCGGGTATTTGTTGACTTATTCAAAAAGGGCTATATATACCGCGGTCTTCGAATGATCAACTGGGACTGCGAGGCAAAGACAGCGCTTTCCAATGAAGAGGTACTCTACAAGGAGGATGGGGAAAAATCCATACTCTACTCCATACGATACAAGATTAAAGACCAGGCGGATGGCTGGATCACCATCGCCACACAGCGCCCGGAGACCATCATGGGAGATGTGGCCATCGCCGTCAACCCCACCGATGAGCGATATAAACAGCTTCTTGGCAAGAAAGTGTTGGTACCCTTTATTAACCGTGAGATCCCGGTGATTGCGGATGACTATGTAGACAAAGCTTTCGGAACTGGCTGTCTAAAGGTCACGCCTGCGCACGATGTCAATGACTATGAGATTGGGTTGCGCCATTCCCTGCCGGTAATTGACACGATCAATGATGATGGTACGCTGAATGAGAAGTGTGAAATGCCGCAATTTGTTGGTAAGGATCGGTTCGCCGTGCGAAAAGCCATTGTTAAAGACCTTCGCGATGCCGGACATTTGGTCAAAGAAGAAGATTTTGTGACCCGCATCGGCCGGTCTGAACGAACAAACAGTGTGGTAGAACCCAAACTCTCCCTGCAGTGGTTCGTAAAGATGAAAGAGATTTCGCGACGGGCATACCGGGCGGTTGAGGATGATGAAATAAGACTACACCCTGCCAAATTCAAGAACACCTACCGACATTGGATGGAGAACGTGCGTGACTGGTGCATCTCCAGGCAATTGTGGTGGGGGCATCGCATACCGGCTTACTATTTTGGAAAAGGTGAAAATGACTTCGTCGTGGCAGAGAGCCAGGAGGAAGCGCTTGTGCTCGCATCGAAAAAATGCGGCAGGACATTGAAAGCAGATGATCTGCGTCAGGATGATGATGTGCTCGACACATGGGCATCGTCATGGTTGTGGCCAACCGCAGTCTTTGACGGCTTCAAAGATGAATACTTTGACCGGAAGTCAGGAAAGATCATCGCCTCAAAAAATAAAGACCTCA
This sequence comes from Cytophagales bacterium, assembly GCA_025358885.1. Classification (GTDB taxonomy): domain Bacteria; phylum Bacteroidota; class Bacteroidia; order Cytophagales; family Cyclobacteriaceae; genus ELB16-189. The sequence continues at coordinate 20,563 of JANYHW010000160.1, forward strand.
GTTACTTCTATCCTACGCAAGTACTGGTTACCGCACCCGAAATCCTTTTCTTCTGGGTAGCCCGTATGATCATTGCAGGATATGAGTACATGGACAAAAAACCCTTTGAGGATGTCTACCTTACGGGGATTGTCCGCGACAAGCTGGGACGAAAGATGTCGAAGTCACTGGGAAATTCTCCTGATCCCCTGGATTTGATTACACGTTATGGCGCGGATGGCGTTCGCACAGGGATGCTCTTCAGTTCACCTGCAGGCAATGACTTGCCATTTGACGAAAAACTTTGCGAACAGGGAAGGAACTTTGCCAACAAAATATGGAACGCCTTCAGGCTCGTCAAAGGCTGGGAGGTAAAAGACCTGGACGTGCCTATTGAAAATAAGGTTGCGGCCGAATGGTTTGAATCACGCTTTAACCAAACACTGGAAGAACTGAACGATCACTTCTCCAAATTCAGAATTTCAGATGCTTTGCTTACCGTATATAAACTTGCATGGGATGATTTTTGTGCCTGGTATCTGGAAATTATCAAACCTGAGTTTGGAAAACCCATTGACGGCGAGACATATCGAAAAACCGTCCATCATTTTGAGAACGTTTTGAGGTTACTTCATCCGTTCATGCCTTTTATCACCGAAGAACTCTGGCATGAGTTCTATGAAAGGAAAGAAAAGGAATGCATCCTGACATCACCCTGGCCACTGGAGAAAGGATTCGACCCGGCGTTATTGGCTCAGGCAAATGTTGCTTTTGGCATCGTTGGGGAGATAAGGAATCTTCGGAACGCGAAAGGATTATCGCCCAAAGAATCATTGTCTCTTCATGTGAGGAGCGGTGAGGTCTTATTGAATACCTCATTTGTAGCAGTTACACAAAAGCTTGCCAATCTGACCGAAATAAGTTTCAACAAGGTATCCGGCGAACAAGGGGCGGCATTCCTTGTGGAGGGCATGGAGTTCTTTGTACCCCTCGCAGGCAAGGCGGATGCAACCAAAGAGAAGGAATCGATTTCAAAGGAGCTTGAATACCTTCGGGGATTTCTTGTTTCTGTAGACAGAAAATTATCTAATGAAAAGTTTGTGAACAGCGCACCTTCACAGGTAATTGAAATCGAGCGCAAGAAAAGGGTGGATGCAGAGTTGAAAATAAAATCATTGGAAGCGAACTTGAAGGGCCTCGGTTAAGAAGGGAATCAATGACCTCAGATTGCAGATAGTCAAGAACAAATCTATCGTTGGCAATACGCAATCCGTGGCTAAGCTTTATACCCTCGCCGCGAGGAGCAATTCAATATTCTTGAACTTCATCCCAAACTTCCTTGCGACAGATTCATTCGTCAATCCCCCTTTATACGTATAGACTCCTTTCATGAACCACTTATGGGAGAAGATCATCTCCTCGACCCCACCTTCTTCTGCTGCCCGGAGAATGGTGGGAGTAAAGATGTTGCTTAGGGCGGTAGTGGCAGTGTGGGCGACGCGTGAGGCCACATTGGGTACGCAATAGTGGATCACATCATACTTCCGAAAGATCGGCTTGGAGTGTGTAGTGATCTCAGAAGTGGCAATACATCCTCCCTGGTCAATGCTGAGGTCAATAATCAGGGAATTGGGCTTCATTTGGCTCACCATCTCTTCCGATACCACATGGCGCGCTCGTCCCTTTTCGGCTCGTAATGCACCGATCACCACGTCTGACGATTTGAGGCTTTCCCCCAAAGTGACCGTATCGATAGTGGAAGTATAAAATTGATGTCCGAGGGTATGCTTGATTCTTCTCAGTTTATAAAGATGGTTATCGAATACCTGTATTTCAGCACCCAGGCTCAGGGCTGCACGTGCTGCATATTCTGCCACCGTACCCGACCCGATGATAACAACCTTTGTGGGCGGCACGCCCGTAATTCCTCCGAGGATGATTCCTTTTCCGTCGTGTACAGAGCTCAGGTATTCCGCAGCGATCAACATCACCGTGCTTCCCGCTATTTCGCTCATACCCCGAATGATCGGCATACCTCCCACCTTATCCTCAATAAATTCCCACGCAAGGGCTGTCACGCGTTTCAGAAGAAGGGCATCGATGAAGTTCTTTTCGAGGTGGCCTACCTGCAAGGCACAAATCAATGTCTGGCCTGGCTTGAAGTATTCCATTTCCTCGAGTGTCGGGGGTTCAATCTTCAAAACAATATCTGCTTTGTATACCTCCTGAGGGGAGTATACAATCTTGGCACCGGCTTCACTGTATTGCTTGTCATTGAATTTTGATCCCACACCCGCCTTGGTTTCTACCCAAACTTCGTGTCCCTGCCTAACCAGCAAGGCTACGGCATCCGGTGTGAGACTGATCCTGTTTTCCTGGAGGGATATTTCCTTGGGGAGTCCGATGAAGAATGCGTGATTCGCCTTCTTCACTTTCATCAGTTGCTCCTGCGTGTAGAGGCTTGCTTTCGCCAACGTCTCAAATCCTGTTTTTGTCTTCGCCGTCATGGTCGATAATACTCAATTTTTCTATGGTGGGTTCCTGACACCGATATCCTGATTCTAAAACTATCTCCCGGAGTCAGGGAACCCAATTTTTCCGGCCATTCTACCATACACCACTGTCCTGAATCAAAATATTCAGAAGTACCAATATCAATTACTTCTTTTTCATTCTTCAGTCGGTAGAGGTCAAAATGAAACAGCTTGCCACCTTGGCCTGTCGCGTATTCATTCACGATTGCAAAAGTCGGGCTCCTCATGGTTTCAGTTACACCCAAGGCATGACCTATAACTTTGATTAGTGTAGTTTTACCTGACCCCATTTCTCCTTCAACCAACCAAACCCTGCGATCTCCTGCAAGTGCCATGAGCTCATTTGCCAATTTCGGCAATTGGTCTTGTGAAACTTCACCTCCACCTGCCGGCCGCCATACTTCAGGCATTTTTCGAAGATAATAAAATTAGTGGAATGATCATCTCTTCCAGGCTCACGCCACCATGCTGAAAGGTGTCCTTATAAAGACTCACATAATAGTTGTAATTGTTCGGGTACGCGAAAAACTGATCTTCAATGGCAAAGACATAGCTCGTTGATACATTGTTCTTGGGCAGGAAGAATCTTTCCGGCTTCGGCTGAGCCATGATCTTATCACCGTCATATCCCAGATTCTTCCCTTGCTTGTACCTAAGATTGGAATTAACAGCCCGGTCACCGATGATTTTAAAAGGTTTCTTCACCCGGATAGTGCCATGGTCGGTGGTGATGATCACGCGCGCTTTTCTTTCAGAAATCTTCTTCAGGATTTCGAGTAAGGGTGAATGGATAAACCATGATTTTGTAATCGAACGATATGCAGCTTCGTCAGGTGCCAACTCCCGCACCATCGCCATGTCTGTGCGTGCGTGCGACAGCATATCAACAAAGTTGTACACGATGACGTTAAGGTCGTTAGTAAATAGATTTGCCACCGAATCAACAAGGTCTCTCCCCTCTTCAAGCTTTTTGATCTTGTGATAAGAGAACTTTATAGAGAGGTTGTTGCGTTTTATCTGCCGTTCGAGAAACTGATCTTCGAAATTATTCTTTCCATCCTCGACATCCTCTCCAACCCACAAGTCAGGATGGACCCTGGCCATTTCAGACGGCATCATTCCCGAGAAAATGGCATTGCGGGCATATGCGGTGGTTGTGGGTAAAATTGAATAATACGTTTCCTCTTTCTCAATGGTAAAGTAGTCGAGCAATTCAGGCTCGATGGACTTCCATTGATCGTAGCGCAAATTGTCTATCACGATGAGGAAAGTAGGTCTTGTTGCATTCACTTCCGGGAAGACTTTCTTTTTCATCAACTGATGAGACATCAGCGGTTTGGTTACCTTGGTGTCGTTCAGCCAGCCATCATAATGCCGCTTAATGAACCGGCAGAAATTTACGTTGGCTTCTACTTTCTGCGATTCAAGCACCTCGGCCATGCTGGCATCCGCCTGGTCCATCTGCAATTCCCAAAAAATTAGTTTTTTATAGATGTCAGCCCAGGCTTCATGACTCAATTCATCCAGGAAGGCCATGCTGATTTTCTGAAACTCCTGCTGGTAGTCGGAATTTGTCTTCTCCATAACAAGACTCTTCTTGTCGAGAATCTTCTTGACGGAGAGTAATATCTGGCTTGGGTTAATCGGTTTGATGAGGTAGTCATCTATTTTGGATCCAATGGCCTCCTCCATGATTTGCTCCTCCTCATTCTTGGTGATCATGACGACGGGCACGTTGGGTTTAGTGCCTTTGATAAGCCCAAGCGCTTCCAGTCCGGACATACCGGGCATATGTTCGTCCAGAAAAATCACGTCGAAATTCCGCGACTCATTGAGTTCTACCGCCTCGGTGCCATTATTAACAGGGGTGATATCGTATCCTCGTTGCTGGAGAAAAAGGATATGGGGTTTTAGCAAATCAATCTCATCATCGGCCCACAAAATCGAATATCTTTGCATGGAGATTTTTCCTACAAGTTAATTAATACCAAGGAATCATCCAGCACCCTGATTGACCCTTCACGCGTGAACAAGAATAAAATCATTAATGACCCTGTTTACGGGTTTATCCCCGTCAAAAGCGAAAAGATCTTTGACCTGATCGAGCATCCGTACATGCAAAGGATGCGTCATATACGTCAACTTGGACTGACGGAGTTAGTATATCCAGGCGCCATCCACACCCGCTTTCATCATGCTATCGGGGCGATGGACCTCATGCGTCAAGCCCTGGAGATTCTCATGGCAAAGGGAATTGAGTTGTCTGAAGAAGAGTGCGAAGCAGCACAAATCGCCACCCTCCTGCATGACACGGGTCACGGACCATTTTCTCATGCCTTGGAGGAAACCTTACTGGACGATGTGCGCCATGAAAGCCTTTCATTCCTCTTCATGAAGGAACTCAATAAACAATTTGATGGAGAACTGGCCCTTTCCCTTAAAATCTTCCAGAACACCTATCCAAAGAAATTCCTCCATCAATTGGTCAGCTCACAATTGGACATTGACCGGCTCGACTACCTCAACCGCGACAGCTTCTTTACAGGAGTTCGTGAAGGTGCTATTGGCACAGACCGAATTATCGCGATGTTGAACGTGGTGAACGGACAGTTGGTGGTGGAGGAAAAAGGAATTTACAACATCGAACATTTTCTTAACGCACGGAGACTCATGTATTGGCAAGTGTATCTACACAAGACAAGCGTCAGCGCCGAGCGTCTCCTGGTCAACATTATCAAGCGGGCCCAATACCTGGCGCTATCGGGGGAGTCGCTACCCGCGAGTGAATCACTGTTGAAATTCCTGATGCATCGGTACACGCTGGAAGATTTCAGCGAGAAGAAAGAGCTATTGAGGGCTTTCGGGTCATTGGATGATTACGACGTGTGGGGAGCTATTAAACATTGGCAATCTTACGAAGATGTGGTGCTTTCATCACTGTGCAAGATGCTGCTGGAGCGTCGGCTATTTCAAATCAAACTCTCATCAGAACCAATTCAAAAAGCAGAGGTGGAAAAAGTAAAAGAGGCCATCGGCAAAGAATGGCAGTTGATGAAGAGTGATGTGGCTTACCTGTTTTCCTTTGGTACCGTCTCCAATGAAGCCTATTTGTCGGAGCGCAATTCCATCCAAATCCTCATGAAATCCGGAGAACTTCTTGATGTGGCCCAGGCTTCAGACCTTCCCAACATCAAAGCCATGAGCAAAATCGTGAAAAAAAACTATCTATGCTGGCCCAAACACCTATCTTTGTAACAGCCATTGGCGCGGATTAGTCCGCCAAGACCGTCAGACCCTGCTCTATGGAGTTTACTTTACATCAAATCGCCGGCATGTTACATGGTGTGGTTCGTGGAGACGGGGACCAGAAGATCAATATGCTTGCCAAAATACAGGATGCCAGGGAAGGGCAAATTTCATTCCTGGCCAATCCTAAATATGAACAATACATCTACACCACCCACGCGACGGCCGTGATTGTTCAAAAAGACTTTCAACCAAAGAAAGAAATTCAATCTTCACTGGTGCTGGTCGAAGATCCGTATTCCAGTTTCACCGTTCTGTTGGAGGAGTATCATAAACTCATCAGTTTTCAAAAATCCGGTGTTGAACAACCGAGCTTTGTAGGAGAAAAAACTGCCATCGGAAAAAATATCTATCGCGGGGCCTTCTCTTATATTGGATCGAACGTGAAGATTGGTGACAATACCAAAATCTACCCACACGTATTTGTGGGCGACGAAGTGGTGATCGGTGACAATGTAATCCTGCATCCTAATGTAAAACTCTATGCAGGAACACGGATAGGAAACAACTGTGTCATTCATGCAGGCACTGTCATTGGTTCTGATGGCTTTGGCTTTGCGCCCCAGGACGATGGTACCTACAAGACAATCCCGCAACTAGGCAACGTGATCGTTGAAGACAACGTTTCCATTGGGGCCAATACCGTGATTGATTGTGCCACACTTTTTGGCGATTCCACCATTATCCGCAAAGGCGTGAAGCTCGACAACCTCATTCAGATTGCACACAATGTGGAGGTTGGCAAGAATACGGTGATCGCAGCTCAGACAGGGATTTCAGGTTCATCCAAGGTGGGCGACAACTGCATGATCGCCGGGCAGGTGGGCATCGCAGGTCATTTGGTCATCGCAAACAGAACCAGCTTTGGCGCCCAGGCTGGAGTATCAAAATCTATTTCTGAAGAAGGACAACAGCTACTGGGCTATCCTGCCATCGATCTTAAAGAGTATTTCCGTTCATACGCTGTTTTTAAGAGGCTTCCGGACCTCAATAACCGCCTGCGTGATCTTGAGAAAAGAGTGAAGGGCCACACTCCTCAGCCGATTGAAACGGGCGATAACGGCGAAAAAGCCTGATGTGACGCCCTGATTTCGTCCTCTTTTGGCATACTGCCTCCATCCCCGTAAATTTGCGCACTTATTTAATTCATGCTTAATCACAAGCAACAGACCATAAAGAAGTCAGTTACCATTTCGGGTGTAGGCCTTCAC
>JANYHW010000203.1 GCA_025358885.1 Cytophagales bacterium
TGTGTTTATCAAGATTGACCCCTCATACAAGAGTTGTAAGATTGTTGAATAGAAAATGGTGGCGCCAGGGATGTCGCCAGATGGTATAGTTCATACAGGTAATAATAGATCCGGATGCAGAAATTTTCCAATGATGTAGAAGCTGCCAACGCATTGGCTGAATCTTACGCAAAACTTAAAAAAGAAATATCACGTGTGATCATTGGCCAGGACGACGTAGTCCGGCTGGTACTTACGGGTATTTTTTGCCAGGGCCATTCTTTGCTGGTGGGTGTGCCCGGTCTAGCTAAGACGCTGCTGGTGCAAACCATTGCCAATGCACTCGACCTGCAGTTTAAGCGCATTCAATTTACACCAGACCTTATGCCCTCCGACATCGTGGGGGCAGAGACCATGGACAAGGAGCGCAACTTTCATTTTGTGAAAGGCCCCGTCTTTGCCAACATTGTTCTGGCTGATGAAATTAATCGAACGCCACCCAAGACACAGGCGGCCTTGCTGGAATCCATGCAAGAGTATGCCGTGACGATCGCCGGACAGCGCTATGAATTGCCCCGGCCGTTCTTTGTGCTCGCTACACAAAACCCTATTGAACAGGAAGGCACCTATCCATTGCCTGAAGCCCAATTGGATCGGTTCATGTTTAATATCTTTTTAGACTATCCGACCTATCAGCAAGAACTGGACATAGTAAAAATGACCACGGCCGATGACATTGCCTCCGTGGGGAAAGTGCTGTCTGCGGAAGATATTCAGTATTTCCAGCACTTGGTTAGGCGCGTGCCTATCGCGGACAATGTGGTAGAATTTGCTGTGAAGCTTAGCCACCTGACACGTCCTGGAACCAACGGCTCGACCATTGCGAACGATTATCTGGAGTGGGGTGCTGGCCCAAGGGCTTCGCAGTTTCTTGTGCTTGGAGCCAAATGCAATGCCCTGCTGAATGGGAAGTACTCACCTGATATAGAAGATATTCTTGCGGTGGCAAATGCCGTGCTTCGTCACCGAATCGTGCTGAACTTCAAAGCAGAAGCCGAAGGTGTTACCGTTGAGAAAATAATTGAAAAGCTTGTAAAGGGCGTTTAGACTAACAGCTAGTCCTCCTTGAATCTTCTTCTCATCGCCATGGTAAACCCAACCATGAGCAGGCCAGTGCCAATCCAAAGAACATTGATGTAAGGCTTTTCCATTGCTTTGATAATCACCCAATCCTTTTGCCTGCCATTGAGACCAAGTGTGAACTCATTGGTATCCGGGTGGATATTCAGCAAGGTAATTTTTACTCCCAACTCCCCAACTTCATAGGCAATGCGCCCCACCTCTTTTTGGTCCTTGATGACAAACATGGGTTTTGCCAGATAGGTATCATGCTCCCCTTCAATCCGGATATTTGCCTGAACAGCAACATCATTATTTTCGAGGGCCAAGCCTCGAATCTCATGGATTCGCTCCACCTTTTCCAGTACAGCCACGTAATCATTAACGAAGAATTGCTGCCCGATTTTCACCCTCACTTCCTCCGTGTCACCCCAGGTGGGCTCTGACTCCCGGTTCATGGAAGATGACACATGGGTATACAGGTCTCGGGTGATGCCCCTGCTGATGTCAGGAGAGGGAAGAATTCCTCCCATGCTTGGATTGTATTGAATTCGCGGGAAAAGGGTAGCGGCGACTTTCTCACCCTGCCTTAACTGGATTTCGTAAAATGTATTTTCGGGATAAATCTCAATCGTGTCCTTGGCATCATACAGCTTCTTGCCTCTGAAGATGATGTCGCGGTTTGCCACAACTTTGTATTGATCATCTGTAACATCCACTTCCGTACGTTTTACAAAACCTGTCTTATGCCTGGGTTCGAGTCGTTCTCCCAGGAATTCAATTTCATATCCCGCCATATTGCGCGGCTCATTGATAAAAAGGAGTAAATTATCGCGATTGAATTCCGTACCCATCTCACCATTATATAGAAGTCCGGTGTTGTTCAGTGATACCACCCTTGAATAACCTGAGGAAAATAAAATTCCAATAAGGACCATTCCCACACCGATATGAGCAATGGCACCACCGGAAAGTTTTGGATTGGCCCTGCCCACCATCACGAGAACTTTTACATTGGATACAATGATGTACACGCCAGCCAGCACCATGGCCATGTAGACAGGTGATGTAACCCTGGCCACCACTATGATGACTGCCCAAACAATAAGCGTAAGAAGGAATGGGGCGAGAAGTTCATGTTTGAGTTTTTCTTTGCCTATTCTCGTCCACCAGAAGAATTGACCGGTGCCAGAGAGCAACGCTACCGCGACGGCAAACCAAAGCTGGAATCTGGAATAGAACTCAATCTGGTTGGCGGGTGGTGCCATGTTTGAATGGAGTCCTACGATTTCCAATATCTTATTGTATACAGGGATTGATGTGGGGACCAACACCTGGAAACCCATCAGGCATAATGTGGTAGCGCCTATGAAAATCCAAAATTCGCGTGAGTAAGTAGAAATCTCCTTGTCTGTGGCAGGGATTTCCTTCCATCTCAAGATCACAAGCGCGGCGGCGGCAAAGGTGAAGAAGAGAAGGTACACCAGGAGTTGCCCGGATAGACCCAGGTCTGTGAACGAATGCACCGATGCATCACCGAGGATACCGCTGCGCGTGAGGAAGGTGGAGTACAGAATGAGGATAAATACCGATATGACAAGTATAATCGAGAACCTCAATGCTGTCTTGCTATTCTTGTAGGTGATAAGGGTATGAAGGGAAGCAATCAGGATGAGCCAGGGCACATATACGGCATTTTCTACAGGATCCCAGTTCCAGTAACCTCCAAAACTCAGGGTCTCATAGGCCCAGTAACCACCCATTAGAATACCAAGACCCAACACCGCACCACCGAGGAGTGTCCAGGGAAGGGCGGGTTTAATCCATTCAGTGTATTTCTTTTGCCACAGGCCTGCCATACAAAAGGCAAAAGGCACCAAAGTCAGCGCAAAGCCTAAGAATAGTGTCGGGGGGTGGATCACCATCCAGTAGTTCTGCAGCAGGGGATTTAAGCCGTTACCGTCCTTTGGAATGAAATTCGGTTGAATGCTGAAGATAGGATCAGACATTGCGTCGCGCAGCAGAATAAACGGAGAGCTGCCAATCTTGAGTACCAGTCCCGGGATGACAACACCAAGTATCATGGAGGCAATGAAAGTTTGAACCAAAGCAAAGATGGTCATCACCGGCGCCTCCCATGTTCGTTGTGTGAATATGAGCACTACACCCAGCACAGCCTGCCAGAACATCCACAGCAAGAAGCTCCCTTCCTGGCCTTCCCAGAAACAGGAGATCATATATTGGCCCGGCAAGTGGAGCGACGAGTGTGCATACGCATAGTGATATTCGAAATAGTGCTCATAGATGATCGTAAAAAGAGCGATGACAATCCCGAGAACAAAAACAGAGTGCAGAATAAATCCCGTGCGGCCGTTGAGTATCCAGTATTGATGAAGGGACAGGTCCCTGGTATTGGTGGCGCGCCAATAGCAAAAAGTAGTTACAAGAGCTGTGACGAAAGAAGCAATGACAAAGAGATGGCCGAGATTACCGATGAAGTAATGGAACATAGGAGGCAAAAGTAATCAAACCTTTGCGTTAAGCTTTTGTTCCTGGTATTTGGAAGGACATTTCAACAGAATCTTGTCGGCTACAAAAAGGTCACCCCGGTAGCTCCCGATGACGACTACTTTTTCAGACCGCGTGAAGTCCGGTGGCATGGGCTCATTGTAGTACACCTTCTGTTCCTTCTTGTTTTCATCCAGCAACACAAATGAAAAGGAGAGATTGTCTGGGCTATTTTCAAGGTTCACAATCTGCCCTTGCGCATCTTTCTTGAGGTCCCCTACGACGTGGATACTGTTTTTGTTGCCCACAGCCGCCATCTGGAAGGCCTGATCGAATGTGACATATGTGCTGGCGTCACCTGCGGTTGAGACAATGATCGCAATGGCGGCAGCAATGACCAAAATGGCAACTATGTGCGTTTTTTTCATAACCCTTCAAGTTCAGCAACTACAAATTTACGACCCAAATCGGGGACAGCCATGACTTTTGTCAGGATGTTAGCGGGGTTTTCCGTCGTTAAGCCTTTGTTCCAGTTTCGTGACTTTCCGGTCAATGCTGATAAGATAGGCGACAAGGCCGAACAAGATAACAGCAAGGATTGCTACGACGACGTAGATCTTGCCCTCTGATCGCATGCCGTCAGCCATTTCCGGTTCCTGCGCATATCCGGTGAATGTTATTCCCAGGGACGCGGCAATACTAATGATTCTTTTCATACTCCAGTTCCAATATTTTATCTTCAATGTTGCGGAGTCGAATGCGCACGGTCGCAATCCACACACCCAATAAGATCCATCCGATTACGGCAGGGTAAAATACCATCCGCATATTTCTGTCCAGGTCGTACGTGTTGAATCCAGGATTTCCGCCGCTGCCGGGATGCATGGAGCTGGTCAGGCGGGGGATGATGAAAATTAATGGGATCATCGCTGCAAAAGCAAAGATGTTGTAGACTGCACTTAGTCTCGCCCTTTGTTCCGAGTTTTCCAATGATCCCCGTAATACGAAGTAGGCGCAATAAATCAATAGAGCTACTGCGGCTCCGTTTTGCTTTGGGTCGCCATGCCAGGGTGTCCCCCACGTGTAGTTTGCCCAGATCATTCCTGTAACAATGCCCAAAAAACCGAAGATCAGTCCCGTATTCGCAAACTCAACAGAAATAATGTCAAAGTAAGCCCCCGGCTTTTTCAAATATCTGACTGCATACAATGTTGAAGTGAGAAACATCACCACCATTCCAAACCACATAGGCACATGAAAATACAGGGAACGGATTGTTTCATTGACAATGGCAAGCCTGGGCACTTCCATCAGAAATCCTCCCGTGACTGTATACACGAGCAGTAAAATAGAGAGTATTTTCCAGTACGACATTTTCATAACCTGAGAATCTTCAAGCCCTCTTGGGTTTTTTAGCTTCGCCATATATAGGGGAACAGCAAATAGGAAACGGCGGATACCAGCAGATTTATAGCGCCCAGCGTCACCAATTCATCCACGCTCGCAGATCGTTCCAGACCATCGATGCAATTCTTCGTGACCTTGATGGCCATCAGCAGGATGCCAATGACAACAGGAAAGCTTAAGACAGCCATAATCACGCTCCCGTTATTGGTCTTTGCAGCGATGGCCGCGAGCAATGAAAGGGAGGCTGAGAAACCAAATGAAGCCAATACCAAGGTCAATGCAAAGAGGGGCATATCCTGAATTGGATTCGATAACAAAGTAGCGAAGAACAAGAATCCAGCCGCGCAGATCCCCCCACACAACAGGAATCCATAAAGAATTTTGGAGATGATCAATTCAGCAGGATCTACAAGGCTGTAGAGATAGATGCTTGCCCCGGATCTTTCAGCCGTGAAACTCTTTGCAATGGTATTCACCACCGTGGAAAGAAGGGTGAGCCAGAACACTGCGCTCCACACACCTGGCAGGCTGGAAACATTTAGCGGGCCAAGTGAAACATAATTTATGAAGACCAGACTTAAGAGATACAAGACCAGACTGATGACAACCGATTTTTTTCGTATCTCAAGTCTGACTTGTAAAAGAAAGAGCTCCTTCAAGATGTCTTCCTGGTGAATTGACCATTGAGACTCCTGTATGAAATTATTATGAAAATGATGATGGCAGCAAAAATCAAACTGGTAAGCATGATGATAGACAATTTAGGCCAAATTGGTTTACCATATGGCGTGAAGTCTTCAATGACTTGTATGCTGTCTACCATGGCGAGGTCAACCGCCGTCTCAAATTTCTTATCATACAAACTGGCTGTCACGCCATACAGACCTGCGACGTCCATGATCGCCACGCCACCCACTTTGGCGCTGGCGAAAGTTCCGTTCCTGATTTTGTTTTTTAACGTATCAATCATTTTTATCTCCCGATCAAGTGCAGTGATTAGACCCTCGTACTTCTTTCGGTTCTCTTCTACTCTTTTTCGGATATATTCATTGTCA
>JANYHW010000231.1 GCA_025358885.1 Cytophagales bacterium
AAAGCGATGCAATCGGCTGAGGCCTCCATTGAAATCGGAAAGTTGGAATCCCTCTATCAGGATGTTTTTGTAAAAAGGAAGGAAGCAGCAGGACAACTGATTCAAGGCATCCAGCAGGACGACGAGAAGCTTAAAGGGGAATCGAAGGACAAGCTCAAACACATCCAATTGACGGAAAATGCGCTACGGATGGCCACCAAGGATGTGATCAAGAAGAATGTAGCAGGCGCCAGTACACAGGACAAGGATTATGTCTTCATTAATTTTGTCATGACTTACCTTCCGCATGGACTGATCGGACTATTGCTTGCCGTGGTCTTTTCGGCAGCCATGTCGTCTATGGCTTCAGAGTTGAATTCCTTGTCTTCCACGAGCACCGTGGATATTTATAAGCGTTCGCTTCGTCCGGGGAAAGATGATTCCCATTATGTATTGGCCTCCAAATGGCTGGTGGTTGGGTGGACGCTGTTTGCTATTTTATTTGCTTCGTTGGTGACTCTCGCTGAGAACCTCATTCAATTTGTCAATATTGTGGGATCGTTGTTTTATGGAACGATCCTTGGAATATTTCTTTCCGCTTTTTATCTCAAGTACTTAAAGTCTACAGCAGTGTTCCTGGGTGCAATCGCAGGTGAGTTAATTATCCTGTTCTTATATTTCTACACCAATGTGGCCTTTCTATTGTACAACATCATTGGATGTGTGGCCGTGGTTTCCTTCGCCTTTGTATTTCAATTTCTTCAAAATAAAACGTCGCCCCATGAATCATAGGGCGACGTCATATTGTATTGCTTGACCCGATTTTACTTCAGACTCTTCACCAGGTCATCATTCATTTTTACGTAATCCATATTACTTGCCTTTTGGGCTTCGGCGCGCGATGCCACAGCTGATTCATTGGCACCTTTCTTATCGCCAAGTGCTTTTTGAATCTTAGCCTTTGAATACATTATCCAAAATGCATCAGGGCGTGCGGCTGCTGCCGTGGTGATCCATTCCAATGCCTGCTTGAGGTCTTTACCACTGTCAAAATAATAGTTGGCTGCATTGTAGAGGTTGTTTGGATTGACTTTAGTGCTGGCTTCGATGGAGGCCATAACCTTCTTATCGAAATCTACGGCGATGGGAACTTTCACAGAAGTGTTTTCCCACACAAATTGCAGATTTGCGGTCTTGCTGTCTTCAGAAAGATCAGTTATCTGTATGGTAAATGTCTCCACCTTTTCAGTAACTTTTTCTGACTTTACCATTGCACGTGTCTGGTCGTTTGCCTTGTTATACTTGGACATGTCGCCTCCTATAGACGCATCTTTGTACAACACAACAGTCCAGTCTGTTGCGCCAGGAAAGGTGACGACGAGATAGGAGCCTTTCGGTACATCCATTCCACCGAATTTAACGTCATCACTAAAAGTGATGCTGGTTCCATTGTTCGCGCCTGTACGCCATGGAGTTGTTTGTGCAAAGGGCACGAGAAAACCTTCACCTGCACCGAAGATCTTGCGACCCTTTGCCTTTGGACGTGAGTACTCAACTTTTACATCGGTTAATCCGACGACCGTACTGATTGTGGCTCCCGGACTAGGTTGGGGCATAGTAACCTGCGCCTCTGAGGCGAACCCCACCACTGCAAGAAGGATAGCTAAAACTTTTTTCATGATTGTTATTTTAGATTTTGTTTAACATTTTGAGGTGTCAAAAATAGGGTACTTTAATCATCTTAAAAACCTAGCACGTCTGTAGACTAAGATGAAATTGAAATTGTCATTTTACCAACGAAAACAGGTTACCCGCATAGCAAAAGAGCTATTGGGGAAGGGCCTGTTTACATCTCTCAATGGTAAAAGGGCGGCAGGTGTAATTGTGGAGACCGAAGCTTACTCGTATAAAGAGCGGGGATCACACGCATTTGAAAACAGGATGACCAAACGTAATGAGGTCATGTTCGGGGAAGGTGGACACGCCTATGTGTATTTATGCTATGGAATTCACAACATGTTCAATGTTGTAACCAATAAAGAAGGAGTGGCGGATGCCATACTTATCCGTGCCCTGGAGCCACTTGAGGGATTAGAACTTATGATGAAGCGAATGGGAGTGGCAACTCCAAAGCGTATTACAGCCGGTCCTGGTAAACTAACGAAAGCCATGGGAATTGACAGAAGTTTAAATGGAGAAGAATTGGATTCAGATCATCTTTGGATCGCGGATTTAGGGACGACCATTCTTCCCAGCCAAATCCGGGCAAGCCCAAGGATTGGCATAGACTACGCCGGGAAGGATGCATTGTTGCCCTGGAGGTTTACGATCAAGGACAATTCATGGCTAAGTAAATAGTATTTTTGCAAAACAATCTGACTTTCTGGAATGATCTTCTTCAATATTCGGTATTCAACATCCACAATTCGAAATTCTGTTATGCTTTGCCTGAGCATGGTGACGGCTCTTTCAATGGCCCAGCAACAATCGCAGAAATCATTCTCCCATGTAAATTCTTCCTACGATGAACAATCACCCTTCATCAGTCCGGATGGGAAAGTGATGTACTGGACCGTTGCCAATCATCCGGATAATGCAGGTGGCAAAAAGGATCCGGGTGATATTTGGTATTCTGTGTGGACTGGAGAGGAGTGGTCGCTGCCCTTGCATGGAGGCAAGTTGATAAACAATACAGCATACAATTCGGTAATTGGATTCTCACACGATGGCGAACGAATGTTCCTCACCGGGCACTATGCCCATAACAATGCGCTTGCGACCACGCAGGGAATTGCTGTCTCAATTAAGAATGACAATGGCTGGTCGGAGCCGGAGAACATCCATATCCCTTATTTCTTGAATCGTTCTGTGTCAACACAAGGGTTTTTGTCCACTACCGTAGAGGCATTCGTCTTTTCAGCAGACTCTTACAGCACCATCGGGGCTGAAGATTTGTACGTATCCTTGCTACAATCGGGAAAGTGGTCGGAGCCGAAGAACCTTGGCAAGAAGATCAATACGGTGAACCAGGAATTTAGTCCTAGCATGAGTTCCGATGGACAATACCTTTTCTTTGCCTCCAATGGCCGTAAGGGTTATGGAAGTTTCGACATTTATTATTCAACCAGACTGGATGATACCTGGACGAATTGGTCTGATCCGGTGAATATGGGAGCCAATATCAATTCGGAAGGACGGGAACTCTACTATAGAACCTATCCCATAGACAGATTCGCTTTGTTCACCAGTACCCACAATAGCGATGGCTACGGGGACATCAGATTTTACAGGCCTCCAGATGACCTCCAGGACTCACTCATCCAGCTGAGACCGGATACTATTGTTAAGATGGTTGAGATTGTGAGGGATAAACCCATCAAAGGCGACGAGAAAATGTTTCGTGTCTATGGGAAAGTTACCACCCTCAAGACGGCTCTTCCCCTGCGCGCGACACTGACATTTCATTCTGACACTACCTATTCCGTCGTTGCTGCTCCTGATGGAAAGTATTCAATAAAAGTTCCTTCTGTCAATGAATATTCTATCCGTGTTGAGGCTAGTGGATTTGTGGGCACATTTGAAAAACTGGATGTACGCACCTATGAAATGAAATCATTGGAGATGAACTATAGCCTTCAACCTATTGAAATCGGAGCTACGGTGAACCTGAAAAGTGTTCTGTTCCAACAAAGTACTTTTAACCTTCTTCCGGAGTCAAATGATGAACTGGATCTGGTGGTATCGTTTCTCAACATCAATCCAAAGGTGGAGATTCAACTGAGTGGTCATACCGACAACCGGGGTAACCCTGAACACAATGTTAACCTCTCCCAGAAGCGTGTGGAGCGGGTGAAAGCTTACCTTGTTTCCAAGGGCATTAGTGCGAAACGCATTACCGGTAAAGGTTACGGCGGAGGCAAACCTATCGCAGCAAACGACACAGAGGAAACGCGGAGGCTCAACCGGAGGGTGGAGTTTACAATTGTGAAAGATTAATCGCTAAGCGGAATACTAAGGGTTAAGCACAATGTTAAGCGTAGGCGGAGTTGGTTGATCATACAGTTAGAATTGTGTTTCAATATCCTTTCGCCGCATCATCCCCTCTGTGGTCCGCACCTCCTTCAAGTTTGCCTTCTTTCGTGACCAGTATGGCATCAACCTTTCCATAGTTTCCACGCGACCGGATCGCATGTCCCATTTGTGTCAATGCCAGACTATCAGCTTTGGAAATGGCTCCGGGCTCCTCAAACACGACATCAGGAAGCCATTGACTATGGAAGCGCTTGGCATTGACGGCCTCTTCCATGGACATTCCATGCTCCAGGACGTTGAGTATTGTTTGAAACACCGAAGTGATTATCGTGGATCCCCCGGGTGTGCCTACGACCATCAGTAATTTTCCATTCCTCTCGATGATGGTGGGAGACATGGCACTGAGCATGCGTTTCCCCGGATCAATCTTGTTGGCTTTGCCCCCAATCACACC
Organism: Cytophagales bacterium; assembly: GCA_025358885.1. Lineage (GTDB taxonomy): Bacteria > Bacteroidota > Bacteroidia > Cytophagales > Cyclobacteriaceae > ELB16-189. The sequence continues at coordinate 4,466 of JANYHW010000231.1, forward strand.
AAAAGTATTGGGTACGCCCGGCTTGGCGCTGAAATCATCCATCTCATCATTTAGAATAAATCCAGATCCTGACACGATGACGCGCGACCCGTAGCCCAGGTTGAGGGTGGTCGTTGAAGAGACGGCGTTACCCTTGGCGTCGACGACAGAGAAGTGGGTTGTTTCTTCAGACTCGTAGCCTGGAATTGCACCCGGCTGTATCTCCGTGCTGGGTGTTGCTTTGGCCGGGTCAAAATTCTTCATTCTTTCCACCAGGTAGTTCTTCTCTATCAATTCATTGATCGGTACTTTGAAGAATGCCGGATCGCCCATGTATTTTGATCGATCAGCAAATACCCGTCGCTCTGCTTCTACCATCAAATGAATGGTCTTTGGATTCATGTAACCCCAATCGCTTACAGGGAAAGGTTCAACGGACCGAAGGAGTTGCAGCACACATATGCCGCCGCTTGAGGAGGGAGGCATTGAGATGATCTTATAGTCTTTGTAGTTGGCTTCGACCGGTGTCCTCCAAATCGAATGGTAATTCTTTAGGTCTTCCAGTGAGATCAATCCTTTGCCGCGTTTCATTTCGGCCACGAGGTCATCAGCGGTCTTGCCTTCATAGAATCCAGCGCGTCCCTTGTCCCTGATTCTTTCTAGCGCGTGGCCCAGGTCAACACACCGGAGGGTGTCACCGGCATTCCACTTCTCACGGAGAATAAAATCAGGTCTGATAGTGCTGTATTTTACAAAGTCATCGTGTTTCCCATTGAGATCATCTGC
>JANYHW010000017.1 GCA_025358885.1 Cytophagales bacterium
CAAAAAATTGGGAATAGCCAAAATGGGCCCTACACTGGACCTGAACCTCAACAGTATTCCAAGTGGCATTGTTGTCGACAAGACAGCGAACCTGGGGTATCTGATCAACTTTCTTAATACGGCCTCCTTTGGAGTAGCCTATAACTATGTCTTTCAAGAGATGACCAACTCATTTAATCCAATCGACGCGGAAAAGTTTACGAACTACCTGCCCGGAGAACGCTATCAGTGGAACCGCTACTCCATTTTGTTTCAGTCCAATACGCGCAAACTTTTCAAATATACCCTTGGCACAACCCGGGGAGGATTCTATAACGGAGAGAACACCAACTACAATGGGTCCATAAGTTACCGTTATCAGCCCTATGGCAGTGTTTCTGTTCAGTTTGATTACAATGACTTGAAACTTCCTGACAATTACGGAATTGATAAATTGTTTGTGGTGAGTCCACGCGTGGACCTGACGCTGACGAATAAGATCTTCCTGACCACTTTTGTGCAATACAATACCAAACTTGACAATGTAAATCTCAATGCGCGTTTTCAATGGCGTTACAAACCCGCTAGTGATTTCTATATCGTGTACACAGAAAACTACCTTCCCGAAACTTTTGCCAGCAAAAACCGGGCGCTGGTCTTCAAATTTACCTACTGGCTGAATCTATGATTTAAGTTTGAGGGTACGCCATTGACGTGTAACTTTGCACCTGAAACAAATACTTCAAAATACTGCATCACAATGGCTTTCGGCTTGTTCAAGAAATCTGAAAAGAAAAAGGAGGAGAATCACAACGGCCCGCATTACTTCGATCTGAGGGTGAAGAATATTGTACAAGAGACCCGGGATGCCATTTCTATTGTCTTTGAACAACCCGCCACAAAGAAGATCACGTATAAATCCGGACAGTTTTTAACTCTGATTGTCCCTATGCAGGGGAAAGATGTGAGGCGCGCATACTCACTTTGTTCAAGCCCGTTTGTAGATGCTGATTTGGCTGTGTCAGTGAAGCGAGTTGACAAGGGTCTGATGTCAAACTGGTTGGCCGATCATCTCAAGGTGGGCGATACATTGAAGATCATGGAGCCCATGGGTCAGTTCACCACAGAGTTTGGCAAAGAGAAAAAGAGACACTTAATTATGTTTGCTGGAGGCAGCGGAATTACTCCAATGCTTTCGCTGATCAAGACGGCGCTTACCCAGGAACCGGAAAGCATTGTCTCCCTGATTTATTGTAACCGCAATGTCGATAGCATCATCTTCAAACAAGAGCTGGAGAAATGGGAAACCAAACACGAAGGCCGCCTGCACCTAATCCATATCCTGGATGAGGCCCCGATGAACTGGCAAGGCTATTCCGGATTGCTGAACCATGATATGCTCACGAAACTTTTTGAACGGATACCCAGCTGGGGCATTGAGAAGTCAACTTACCTAATGTGCGGACCAGAAGGGATGATGAAGAATGTAGAAACACTCCTGCACGAACACCACATCCCGGCAGATAAGGTATTCAAAGAGAGCTTTGTTTCGCCTACCCTTAACAAGGAAGCCAAAAAAGAAGAACCCGTTGGCACCGAGAAGAAAGCCCGTGAGGTCACCATCCGCTACGACGGCCAGGAATACAAGATCATGGTACAGCCAGATCGTGCCATCCTGGAAACGGCATTAGACGCAGGGATAGATTTGCCTTATTCCTGCCAAAGCGGACTCTGCACTGCCTGCCGCGGGAAGGCCCTTTCCGGAAAGGTGAAGCTTGACGAAGAAGAGGGGTTATCCCAGTCCGAGCGTGCCGAAGGGTATGTGCTCACGTGCGTGGGACATCCATTGACGGACGATGTGGTGATTGAGATTGGATGATTGGTTCCCTACTTAGCCCTGGTAAATTCCAATCCGTCGAGACTTACTTTGTTAACCTTTCCATCGGCGCCGAGTGTGAAGATGGCATTGCCTTTGCCATACTCTTTCTTTTCAAACCAGCCGCGAAAGGTATCGTAGTTCCAATGTTCTACGGTGGCCTTTAGAAAATTGTTGATGTTGATGTTGAATTGATTCCCTGAGAGGATAATGTCGACATTTCCGTACATCGGGTCGGAATATTTCCCGGCGTATGCCTCCAGGGGCAAAGATGGTTTTGTATTCATCACCCGTCCAGCCTCAAAGTCCTTTTCTGCCTTAATTCCTTTTTGCCACATTCCGGTATACAGATTCAGGAACTCAGTGCTCCAGTCACGGTTACCGCCAAGTGCAAATACATCGAGGGCTTTGTACATGAGGGCATGGCGCAGTTCAGCGTGATCGTAATTTTCAAAAATATAGAAGCCGATATTTTCCTCCTGAATTTGAGCCGTGATGGCCGTGAGACCGGCTAGGCTGCCGGTGTGGAAATTTAGTTTCTTTCCCTTGTAGTCATGCTGGAACCAGCCTAAGCCATAAGTCCTCCAGTTGGGTTTGGTGATTTGTTGCGTGGGATAAAAACTTTCATTGGTCACAATGGTCTGAGGCTTGAACATTTCAGCCCAAGTTTCTTTCTTCAAGAGCCTTCCCCCCGGGTATTTACTGCTGTCCAGCATGCACACCACCCATTTGCCCATGTCGTCGATAGATGCCCATACCGAACCGGCGGGACCCACCTGATCATCCTTGGTGTAGCCGATAGGGGTGATGGTATTCTCAATTTTGAAATGAGGTACTGTCTGGTTATTGTCTTTGATATATTTCCGCATGGGCACCGTCCGCGTCATTCCCAGTGGAGTAAAAATTCTCTCCTGGATAAGAACTTCCCAAGGCTTACCGCTGACCTTCCTGATAACTTCCCCTGCGGCGATGTAAAAGATATTCTGATAGATAAAGCCTGAACGGAAAGAATAGCTGGGTTTCACATCGCGCATCTTTCTCAGAATCTCATCCATGGGAATATCCATGATGCTCCAGACAAAATCCGCATTTCCCACCCCGCTGTTGTGAATGAATAAATCCCGTATTCTCAATTCACGAGTTACATAAGGATCGTATAACTGATAGTCGGGCAGATACTTGATCACTTTGTCATCCCATTTAATTTTCCCTTCATCCACCAGCATACCCATGCAGACGGCCGTCATCGCTTTGGTGGTAGAGCCACAGGAGAAGAGGGTTTCCGTGTTGACCACATCCGGTTTTCCAAGCTCCCTCACGCCATAGCCCTTCTTGAAAATTACCTTGCCGTCTTTAACTACAGCCACGGCAAGTCCCGGCACTTCCCATTGCTTTCGGCCATTTTCTACGTAAGTGTCGAATTCTTTGATCTTCTGATCCAGCGAGGAATTTTTTTGCGCAAAAGTGAGAACTGGCAGGAAGAGAAATAGAAATAGTAAACGCATGGGTGGTAGTGGTTAATGGTTAATCCTACTTTGTCAAGTTACCCATTTTAACTGATTTTGGATTTGCTTTTGATATCGAGGTATTGCGTCCAGAAGTTTTTCGATGACCTGTTCAATAGATGACAATGTGTTAATGGT
>JANYHW010000022.1 GCA_025358885.1 Cytophagales bacterium
GGCGATTTGGACGGCGCCGCCACCACATTGACCGATATCACAATTCGTATTGCGGATGCCGCTGATGTTTCCACGATGGGACATATCAAACGAATTGCCCTTTATGATAGTGGCCTGCCCGGTGCCAATGAATTGGCAGAGAAAACCCCAACGGCATTGGATATTACCAATGGGACCGTCTCTTTCAGTGGTCTGAACATAATAGCACCTGACAATTCAACTACCCCCATTAGTATTAGGGTAAGTTTTTATAATACGGCCGCAGCAATTATTGATCGAACCCTCCTCAGAGTAAGTATTCCTGCTGCTACCCTGGCTGGCGGGTCTGGATTCTTTAATACACCACCCAATATTGCAGGTGTGGCTGGAGGACTTAAGGCCCCCCTTGGAGTCAACGTAGTAGATGTTGTTGCCACCAAACTTGATTTTACCACTGAACCTGCAGCAATTGCCGGGTTCAACGAATTGTTTAATGGTGGCATCGTTGAGGCACGCGACCAGTTTAATATTCGGGACACAGATTTTGCATCACCAGATTCTTTGGCTTCCTCAGTTACTACAACAGGTACCTTCAATTTTGTTGCTGGCGTCGCGAACCTGAATGGAATGCTGTATAATAGCACTGGCGACGGTACGCTCCTCGTGACTGCACCGGCACCGGCCCCAATTTTCAGTGTTGCAAGCAATACCAACAATACGGTCGGAGGCTGGCCCAACGTGGCTACCCCTTGCACCCACGTTGATGTTATTCACACGACCACTGCCATTGCAACAGGCGGTGTAATTACATCCACCAACCTGGCTGGTAACTCCACAGGCAAAGTGATTTTTGGTGTGACGTTTAACGTACCCTATAAAATACCCGGAGAACCAAAACTGCAGAAGTTCACCCTTTCCTTCAGCAATCCATATTCGGGTGTACTTAATAACATTAGGGTGTTCGAGTCTCAAAGCACAACCTATTCAGGCGGTAGCGCTACGGATGTAACATTGCCAGCCATCGGCGCTACAATCAGCTTCCCGACAACCAAGACCATCGACGTAACATTCCCTGTGCTTACGCCACGCAATCTCAGCATTCCAGCAAATAGCACATTGACCTACTTCTTAATGGTAGATATCGATCCAAATGCCAGTGGAAGCACCCCCTCTATTCAGCCTTCACTGGTGGATGGCGGAGCCGGATCCCCAACTAACTCAAACATTCTTACCACCTCGGGAAGTTCAACTTCATCCACCATTGGTCAGACCTATACCTTTGCTTCCATCTTCCCTCCGATCCTGACAAGTTCAAACCCTGCAACAGGTCAGTTGAATGTGGATCCTAACCAAGCGACACTATCTTTGACATTCAGCGTCCCTGTCTGGTCGTTGGATAGGAAAGTATTCCTGACAGATCAGACGGCAGGTGGCGCTCCAGTACAGCTAAATGCAGCAAACGGACTTTATACTCCCGGACCACCCGCAACTAACCTTGGCAGTCCACTTATTTTCAATATGCCTCCTGCCGGAACATTGATTGCCGACCACGTGTACTACGTTACTATTGCACAAGGGAACCAGGCAACTTCGGCCGGTATCATGGATGAGAATAACAACGTGTACCAGGGTATTTCATACGCCGGAACCTTATATTTCAAAGTGGCGACCAGTACTCCTCCAAAACTACTGGGACTCTTGACGACGCCTCTGGCTCAGAGCAATCCAACGATAACATACACTTCAACGACTGGCGCCATCATTGATGCGACATTCGACCAAAGAGGTACTGCCTACTACCTCGTTGTGAATCACCTGGGGGCCGCTCCTTCGAACGCCCAAATCAAAGGAACACTGGCTTATCCCGGATTTGTCGCACGCGGTAATTTTGCCATCACACAAACTACTCCTGTTTCCCAGTTTGGTGTCGTGACACCTGTCCTGCCCTTTACTGCCGGACTCACGTATGATGTTTGGATGTATGCAGAGAACGATGCCTTGCCAGCACCTTTCCCCACCGGAGCCCCATACGGCGCTTCACCTACATTTTCAGTAGGGGGTGCAGGACCAACAATCATTTCGGGGGCAGTTCCGGCAAACGGAACTTTAGTGGCCCTGAACAATCCTACGATCAGTGTTTGTAACAACAGTTACCAAATTTTGAACGACCCTATCGTGATTACAGAGGGAACTGCTAATCAATTCCAGACTGCAGGCTCTCAGTCTATGAACATCGTGTTGCCGGCTGGCTTCCAGTTTGACGTTACCCTGGCGGGTGCTGTGCCCAAATATGGAACATTACAAATGATAGGTACTGATTTTTCTGCGGGATCAGGACAATTAGGCTTCCTGGGTAACAGTATTCTGAAAGTGACCTTTACCAGCACTGGCGCCGCTACCCTGGATAGGATTATTATCACAGGACTAAGGGTTTTGGCAACAAGTACCACCAGTGGTCAAATGTTCAGGCTTGGGGGCAACGCCATTCCAGGCATTGGTGATAGTCAGACAATAGGAACATTGTCATCATTTGATGCCCCTGTAATTTCATTTACAAACAGCTATTCTACTGCGCTGGTGCCAGCACCTGCCAGCGTGGTGACTTCGATCCCGGACAATGCCAATCCTTCAACATTGACCCTCTCACCAATACCCGCCCCGCCATTATCGGGAACGCTGTTTTCCAATGGGGACTTTGGACCCAGTTCTTTTACGGGTCAGGGTGTGAACATTAACGTATTGACTTTGTCTGCGGTCACACTGGATGTACCATTCAATATCACCGTAAACCATACGGACAATAATGGATGTATCTCCAAGAATGATATTCAATACACGGTGTATGACCATATAAAGGCTTTGAATATTACTGATAACTTGCTTACATCAGGCGGAATTACCGTGATAACAAATCCAACCAACACATATTGTGCGGACAACGACAAGTTTGTGGTGGGGCAGGTCAACCGACCAACCTATGGTCGTGCGGGGCATGTAAGGTATCTGGATTATAAAAACCTTGCTCCCTTCTATCTTATTAATATGACGGCGGATCTTCCGGCAGGTGGTTCAACTGGATTACTTACCGGTCAGATCATGAATGGTTTGGCTTGGAGCAATGTGGTGAAAACTCTTCCGGTGACCGTTGGGGCGCCACATGTTATTGGGGTCGATTTCTTCCAGGACTATAAGTTTGACGATGCCGTAATTGCTGATGCCAAGTTCCTTTCAGCTAATGCGATACCTGATCCATACAGCAATTTCAAATCCACAGTAACTTCTGCCGCCACTGGCGCATCACTTACTTACTACACGGGCGGGTCACTTGGATTCATTGAACTGACCGGCAACTTCCAGAGTCGCACAAACGCCCAGGTGAAAGTTCCCCGTGTACAACGTTTGGAAATATACTTGCCTGCGGTGCCCCTTGTGGACGGTAGCTTGCCTTCATTCGTGGATATCACAGATCCTGCAAACCCACCCTACTCCGTATCCGCAGCTGGTCCGGTGAACAATCCTGGAACTCTCGTGTATTGTGAAGCAGGCGGACTCATTAACATCAGCGCCAGACCTGCTGCCGTTCCGGGAACATCTCAGGGCACATTTAGCATACAGGATGCCATTGGCGGTGGAGCGATCGCTGTTGCTGGCTTTACAGACAACACCAATGGTACAGCAGTACTTGATCCTTCGGTCGTTACCCTTAAGAATGGGTATAAGGATATCAAGATTACTTATACCTACCAGGACAATAACTCTCCGTGTTCGAGTTCTTCGTATCAGATTATCCGGATTACCCCTAATCCTGTTGGAGGCTTTGATAAGAATGCAGTGATCGGAAACAATACGCCAACGGCCGCTTCGTACTGCGTAGGCAACCAGATCAACTTTGATGCGAACTCCCCTGCTCCTGCCGTACCAAAGACAAGCATCACGGCGGCTCCGGTCACCGTGCCTGCTACACCTGCGAACACCATTCAAAGCTATTCATGGAACTTTGGAGATGTGAATTCGAGTACCAACATTGCTGCCGGTGTTACCCAGTCGCACACCTTTGGTATTGCTCAAACGTATGCAGTGACACTCAATGCAAAATCGAACTGGGGATGTCAGTTTGTGACTCCATATGTTCAGAACATCAAAGTGGGTGGAATTCCGGTGGTTAAGATCAAATTTGACGGTGTTTCAACGGCTGATGTATTCAACTTCAGCAGCAATGGGTCTACAGTTTCAGGCAACGACACTTTTGCAGCCCTCGATTGGGACTTTGGTGATGGTAGCCCTGTTGTGCATTTCAACTACGCGGTCCCGCCGGCAACCGATCCGTCAACAAACTTTGCTCATAGTTATGCAGCCTCCGGAAGGAAAGTGGTGGATATGAAACTGACGAGTACGATAGGTTGCGTGAACAGCCTCAGCCTGACCAATACCGGAATCGGTCTAAGTGCCAGCGATAATGGACTTGCAAGAACCGTAGTCGTGCTGCCCAAAGGGGGCACCGCTCCAGGAGCCTTTGCCTATCAGCAGGACTTTGAAGCTTCGGACGGCAACTGGCAGGTATGGTTCGCGGGTACTACCGGACTCCCTTTAGTTTTCGCACCAGGCACTCCGGCTACCCCTACTCCTTCATGGAAGTATAACGCTCCCAACGGCATAGTAATCAAACCGGACCCTAATGGATTAAATGGCCCGAGTGGTGCAGGAACAGGAGCAGTCGGCAAGTTCTGGAAGACCTATGACCCTGCGACTAAAAAGTATACAGGCTTTGAGCGGTCTGCATTGTATTCACCCAGCTTTGACATTAGCGGCCTTGGAACACCCATGATGTCCTTCAGCAGTTTCGTTCAGATGGAGTCCAGTGACGGATTGATTGTCGAATATTCAACCGACAACCTGAATATTGCTGATCCACTCAAGAAATGGAACGTGCTGGGTCAGGCCATCGGAGAAGGCGTAAACTGGTTCACTGATAAGGGTATTGCCTCCAAACCTGGAAATCAGGTGGGTAACGACTTTGCGTGGAGCGGTTCAACCAACACAGCGTGGCAGACCTCGAAACATACGCTTGATGAAGTAAGTACTACAGGTCCTACAACGAAAGTGGTATTCCGTTTTGCCCTCGCCAGCGCGAAGGCCGTACCGACTGTAGAAGGGTTCGCGATAGACAACGTACGTGTGGGCGACCGGACCCGTACTATTCTCCTCGAGAGCTTCCAGAATTCCGCAAACACCGATCCATCTGAAGCCATTCAGAATACAAGTGTTGCTGCATTTCCTGGCACTACGATCGGAACCCAGGTGATTAAGGTCAACTACCATGTCAGCTTCCCTGGAAACGATCCATTCAATATTGACGATGCTGCCGATCCAAGTGCAAGGGCCCTATACTATAACATCACCCAAACGCCAAAGTCAAGGCTGGATGGTTTCCCGGATGATCAAGACAGAGACTTCACGGTGTGGAGCCAGGGTTCTTACGGGACACGAAGCCTGCAACTTGCACAAGCCGTTATCACCCCCACGGCCACCAATATCAACGGCAAAGTGAGTATCGCCGTGACCATAGGTGCAGTGTTTGACTTACCTGCCAACACTATATTGCAAGTAGCGGTAGTTGAAAAGAATGTACCAATCGGTAGTTTAACGGCGGTACAAAAAGGACAGGTCAAGAGTGGTGAAACGGCATTTGCCCATGTCCTCAAGAAGATGATCCCTACCGCGGCTGGAACCAGGTTCGGAACGGTACTTTTACAAGGCGCCACCAGGACCTTCCCTGCAATTGCCGGGGGACTTGACTGGATACCTGATCCGACCAAGCTCTATATACCCGCAAATGACCTGAGGGTAGTTGTCTTCCTTCAAAATGAATCAAACGGCGAAGTATACCAGGTAAACTATGTTGATGTTGCCGATCCGGCTGTTATCACGGGACTTGAGCCTATCCCTGCGGAAGACGTGATCGTGTATCCGGTTCCCGCAAACCAACAGATGAATATCCAACTCCCCGGAGTCCTTAAGCAAGCTGCGGGTGTTCAAATGGTGGATCAGGTGGGTCGCGTTACAGTCACAACGTCAATACCTGAAGGTGCCAATTCGAAGACTATCAACACCGCAGACATGGCAGCCGGTGTGTACATCTTGATGATCGAAACGGGTCCTGGAAATGTAACCCGCAAGAAGGTTATGATCATCCATCAAGAGTAGAACCAGATAGTTTAGTATAGCGCGTGAAAAAGCCCCCTTTTGAGAGCATAAGGGGGCTTTTTCTTTTATACCATATGTTTTGATTGTTGTTGTCTTTGCTTAATTTCAAACTCGGTTTACAAATAATATTTTAGCCATTCATGGAAATTTTTCTAAAAGCTGATGCCTGGCTGGCCCTTCTCACCCTTTGCTTTCTGGAAATCGTTCTTGGCATAGATAATATCATCTTCATATCCATCGTATCGAATAAGCTACCGGAAGAATTACGGCCACGCGCCAGGAATATTGGCCTCTCCCTTGCCATGATTGTTCGCATTGGATTCCTGCTTGGCATCACGTGGATCATTGGCTTCACCGAACCCTTATTTGTTATTCCTGTCAATTGGCTGATGAACCATGCCATGGAAGTCAGTGGCAGGGACCTTATCCTTGGTTTTGGAGGGCTCTTCCTGATTGCGAAGAGTACCATGGAAATCAATCATGAAATGGAAGGGAGTGATGACGACGACGACGACGATGGTATCGCCAGGCGTGCATCCGTAACCCTGGCCGGTACTGTGGTACAGATTATCTTGCTTGATATAATTTTTTCGTTCGATTCAATTCTCACCGCTGTCGGTATCGTTGACCGGGACAAGGTCATCATTATGATCCTGGCAGTGATAGTTTCTATTATCGTTATGATGTTCTTCAGCGGGGCCATCAGCCGGTTCATACAACAACATCCGTCTATGGAAGTACTTGCCCTCGGCTTTTTGATTCTGATCGGGTTTATGCTGTTTCTCGAGGCGCTCCATTATGTTGTCCCAAAAGGATACATCTACTTTGCCATAGCATTCTCCATGCTGATTGAACTCACCAATATCAGGGTCCGAAAGAAACGAAAATTGAAATCCAAGCCTGTAAAACTTAACAAGCCCTTCAGTGAAGCCGAAATGAAAGAGGCCATGAAGCAGCTCGATAACTAATTCTCATCACCCCCAAAAATGGAATGAATACCATCGATGCACGTTATCCTATTGGGAAATTTGAACCCAGGGAAAACTATACTCCCGATGAATTAAATGAATGCATGGTCCGTATCTTGTCCTTACCTGGACGCCTGGAGAATGCAATCAAAGGATTATCCAACGAACAACTGGACACCCCCTATCGCGAGGGCGGCTGGACGGTTCGCCAGGTCGTTCACCATGTGGCCGACAGTCATATGAATGCTTACATCAGGACGAAATGGACCCTGACAGAAGATTCGCCCGTTATCAAAGTATATAACGAGAAGAAATGGTCTGAAACACCCGAAACAAAATCTGCCCCAAGTGTGTCTGTCGAACTCATCAAGACCCTGCATGCCAAATGGAATGTACTTTTATGCGGTCTTTCTGCAGAAAGTCTTCAACGGTCCTTTGTCCACCCCGACACAGGCAAGAATGTAACTCTCCAACGAATCATTGCGATGTATGCCTGGCATGGGGATCATCATCTTGCACACATTACTTCATTGAAGATCAAAATGAATTGGGGAAAATAGGTTTCCAACTGTCCTTTGGGTTCAGTGAACATTCAGTACCCATTATCCTGCATCGCGCAGCCCTATGCTCCCCTACACCCCGCCCCGCCTCCTGTTCAATCGTCATATCGAAACCATTTACCCGGCACTCCTTAGAAGTGTTGGCTTCAAAGCCCCCGAAAGGGAAAGGATTTTGACCCCCGACGACGATTTTCTGGATCTGGACATCTATCAACAAGGTTCCTCACGGTGCGTCATCATTAGCCACGGGTTGGAGGGTAATTCCAGTCGCGCCTATGTGGTTGGGATGGCCAAGGCTTTTTACTCTGCAGGCTTTGATGTCTTGGCTTGGAATTATCGTGGATGCAGTGGGGAGATAAACCGACAACTCCGGTTCTATCATAGCGGGGCAACAGATGACTTGAAAACCGTTATCGAATTTTCGAGTAAAAAATATGCCGAGATTTCTCTCGTGGGCTTCAGCCTGGGTGGAAACCTTACACTCAAATACCTTGGCGAGAACAAACCCCATCCTGCCATTAGAAAAGCGGTCGCATTTTCAGTACCGCTAAACCTCCATTCCAGCTGCCTACAGATGTCAAGTCCAGGCAACCGGATGTACGTGCTGCGGTTTTTGTCAAGTCTTAAGAAGAAGGTCAAAGAGAAAGCCGCCGTGCGGGAAGACCTGAACATTGACAACCTTGACTCAGTAAAATCCTTGATTGAGTTTGACGATTATTTCACAGGACCGATCCATGGTTTCAAGGATGCAATTGACTACTACCAGAAATGCAGTTCGATTTATTTCATCAAAAATATTTCCGTACCCACCCTGATAGTTAACGCACTGAATGATCCGTTTCTGGGTCCTGACTGTTTTCCAGGCCTGACATTTGATCGCCCCGGAAACATTGCATTTGAATTCCCTGCTCATGGCGGACATGTGGGCTTCGCCTTGTTCAACCAGAATGGACTATATTGGTCAGAGATGCGGGCATTATCATTCATTAATTCGGAATAGTGCATGTTTATTCGGTATTCCATAACGGCGGAGGCTGAGGAGGTCGCAAGGCGATTTTCGGTTGATGTCCCTGATGGCTATCAGCCAAATTTCAACGCTGCCCCAACACATCTTCTGCCTGTAATTACCCAAGACAGTCAAAGAGGGATCTCCTTTTTTTACTGGGGCGCCCCACCTTCCTGGGCCAAGAAGAAAGCGCTTGCAGAAAAGATTGTGAACATCCGTTTTGAGGCGATCGCTGAAAAACTCGTGCTGCGGAAGAAACTTCTGGAAAAGCGATGCCTCATCCCGGCCGATGGATTTTATGATTGGAAAAAGACCGGCAAAAAGACCAGCATCCCCTATCGGTTTACCCGCAAGGACAAGGGTCTTTTTTCAATAGCCGGCCTATGGGAAGAATACGATGACGATGAGGGCAACATGTTTCATACCTTCTCGGTGATTACCCGGCCTGCTGTCGTGTCCGTCCTCCCGATCTGTGATCGCATGCCTGTCCTACTCACGCAGGATGATGAGGCTACATGGCTCAACACACAGGACATTACTACACTCCTATCTCAGCTTGAGGCATTTCGGGAGGATCTTGAATATTATTCAGTCTCTTCGATGGTCAACTCTCCCGATCGCAACAGCAAACTGGTCATCCTGCCTGCTCCACCAGCGGACCAATATGGCAACCTTAGCTTATTTGATTAAGACAGTCTAGAGCCCATCCCCATCTTTCTTCTTGGGAGAGCTGTCTGTAGGCTCTGATTTTTTTCTGTTGAACAATCCGCCCTTCTTCTTAGGAATATCCGGGGAATTCACATCAGTCTTGCCAGGGGGAGAAGTGCTGGTCGAGTCGGTCTTATGCTTCTTCTTGAAAGGGTTCCTAAAAAAGCCCCCTTTTTCCTCTTTTACTTCGCTGGTCGTGCTTTCATCGTCCTTTTTCTTGTTCTTGTTTTCCATTGCAGCCCTCACGTCCGGCAACACAAGGATCTCACGGAAATACCACATGTATAGGTCCTGGTCAAGATTATACTTTTCCTTGGTCTTCGTAATGGCGTACGTGCTGTCGACAGGTTCCTTGACTGAGGAGCTGTCCGAGGCATCCGATTCTGCTCCTGCTAACTCAGCACCCTTGTCCTCTTTAAGCGAATCTGGAATCACCGGATAAACAGGCTTCATCTCCACGGTCTGCATCTTCGTGTACTTCTTTCGATATGATTCTGGCACTGCTACCAGGTACCTGTTCTTGCCGGTGCTTGCGGTCAGCAATTTGGGTGTAGAGTCCTCTTTAAAGTAGCTGAATCTCTGCCGGAGAGTTTCCTTGTCATAGATAAAAGAACTCTGATAGGCAGGACAAATCAAGCGCTGTGTGCAAGCGCCTGAAAGGAGAATCGAACCAACCAAAAATAGGAATCCCCTGATCATGGGTAGATTAAGATGCAATCAACAAAATTAAAGAAATAACCCCAAGTAATGCCAATTATTGCATTTAAGTAACCAGCATAAGTATCTGATTTACAGACTAAATAGACCCAACGGCTAATTTTTGACTTTTAGTGAGTCCTGAGACTACCAAAGCATATGATTTGTCAATAAGCTCCCTGAGTAGTTTGTCTGGTGCGCCCTTTCCGACTTCGATGGTGATCCAGTGTTTCTTGTTCATGTGGTAGGCAGGCTGGATGAAGGAATAGCGGTCCCGCAATTGGACTCCCTCCTCCGGGTCAACCTTCAGGTTAATGCCCTCAAAGCTTTCAACATCCGTGAGGGCAAACATCTTTCCCGTGACCTTGAAGACAAGGGTTCTTACTCCAAACGGGAAAGTCTCCGTGACACCTGGTTTTGTAATGCAATAGTCCCGAAAGGATTCAATGTTCAAAGGAATATCCGTTTAGCGATCAGGTAAATCACCGCAAGCAGGAAGACAATAATGGAAATCTTATTGATCCCGTGCATCACCCTGATATTCACATTAACTGGACGATTGGGATCCTTCTTGCGAAAAAAGTATCCCCCCACTTCGCCCATGGAAAAAAACTCCCTGAAGTTCATTTTCTTCTTAGGCTCCAAAGGTTTATTCAAGTCATTCTCCATATAGTTTACTTATCAGTTAGCTCTAACCAATTTCCATCTTCCCTAATAAGTCCAATGAGTTCATCTACGGCCTGCGCGGCCGGCACGTTCTTCTTCACTACATCCTTGCTTCGGTAAAGGGTAATCCGACCCGGTCCGGATCCTACGTATCCATAGTCGGCATCTGCCATCTCACCGGGCCCATTGACGATGCAGCCCATAA
>JANYHW010000057.1 GCA_025358885.1 Cytophagales bacterium
TGCGCCAGGCTGCAACCTACCCGGCGTCAATCAACCTCCTGTTATTGCAGCGATACTCGTGAACACAGTGATGAAGGGCACTGCAACATTGAACCTGCATACCATCATCAGTGACCCCGACAACAACGTAGACTTCTCAACGGTGGCCATCATCAAACAACCGTCCAGTGGCGCCGTAGCCAAACTTGATCCCAATGAAAATCTGACCGTTGACTATACGGGGATATCTTTTACCGGCACAGACGACCTCACATTAAAAGTCTGTGATTTCGATCAGGCTTGTACCGAACAAGCAATTTTAATAGATGTTGTGGGCGATATCATCATCTACAACGGCATCTCCCCGGGTGCCGATGGAAAAAATGACACCTGGACCATCCTGTACATAGAACAACTGGAAGAGACTAAGAACAACCATGTCACCCTCTTCAACCGCTGGGGTGATGCCATCTTCGAAGTCGACAATTACGACAATGTGAACAAGGTATTCAACGGGCTGAACAAAAACGGCTCCGAACTCGCTTCTGGCACTTACTACTACAAAATTGAATTTTCCTCCGGAAAGGAAACCCTCACTGGCTATTTGTCTCTGAAACGTTAAATTTATCCCACTACCATGAAAACTACCCATCCCGGAAACAAGGTATTGCACTTGCTCACGCTGGTCACACTGTTGACATTGAGTCAGTCAGCGTATTCTCAGCAGGATCCGCTGTATGCCGGGTACCTTAATAACCCCCTGTTGATTAACCCGGCCTATTCCGGTATCAACAACAACCTTACCGTTTTCGCCGGCTACCGGAGCCAGTGGGCTGGCTTTGAGGGCAGTCCCAACACCATGTATGCCGGCGGCAGTATGTCGATTTGGCAAAACAAGATGGCCGCGGGCCTTGTAGTGGTCAACGACAAGATCGGTGAAAATACCAATACGCAGGTGACCGGTACTTATGCCTACAAACTTCCCATCAATGCCGGTACAACCCTTTCCTTCGGTATGCAGGCAGGTTTTATCAACTATAAGGTGGACCCATCACAACTTACATTACAAGATGCCACGGACCCGCTTTTCGCTCCCATCAATCAAATCAAACCGACCTTGGGCGTAGGGTTGGTGCTGAAGAGCGATCGGTTTCATGCTGGGACTTTCCGTTCCTCGCATGATCAGCAGTTCCTTTGACATGGGCGGTCAAAAAATTGACGTGTACCAGCAACACTATTACCTATTGGGATCATATCTGTTTCATATTTCAGAACGCCTTGTCCTGAAACCCAGCGTCCTGTTGAAGGCAGTGAGTGGTGCCCCTCTTTCAACAGACTTGAACGTAAACTTGATCATCGACCGCAACTTTTCGGGTGGTGTATATACCCGCAACCTCAATGCGTACGGTATCCTTGCGTCCATCAGTTTCCTTGACAAGTTTAAGTTAACTTATGCTCTGGAGGTACCCACCAATAAGTCAGTTGGTACCCGGTTTGTTACGAATGAAATCATGCTCAGCATGCGGATGTCTGTTCTGAGGTATCACGGAAATACCGTGTCTAACTTCTAGCTGCAGGCGACCTGTATTCTGATTCAATCGGTTTCCTTTCTGTCGCTGGTCCCAATAAAAAGAAGTGAGACTCATAAACTTGTTTTACATTTATTGTGACGTTTCAGCCTAAACCTATCTCCATGCGCAACCCAGTTTATTTCTTTGGAATTTTTGCCGTGATTGGACTCCCATGCCTTGTGCTGGCAGTGTATTTTAGCTTCACCACCCTCAGCCAATCCGGTTCGTGGGACAACGCGCAGGGGACAATCACCGGGTTCGATCAGTCCAACTACCCATACGTTTCATTTGAATACAAAGGTGAACCGCACAAGATTCGCTCCAGCTACACCAGTACAGACATGAACATGGGTGATGCCGTCACAGTCCGGTTTCCTCCCAATGAGCCCAATCAGGCACAAATTGATTCATTCTTTTCAAATTGGTTCCTGCCCTTGTTCCTCTCCATCTTCGGTCTGGTATTCGGGGGTGTGGGTGGAGTCGGCATATACTTTATCAAGAAAAAGCAGAATGGCAGGAGAGAACTTTTCGATGAAGGGCGTGGCAAAAAAATATCAGCTGATCTCACCGGAGTAAACATCGACCGGTCTTATCGCGTCAATGGCAGGAGCCCCTATGTCATTACCGCACAATGGGTAGAGACAGGCACCCAGTTGATGTACCTGTTCAAGAGCGACTACATTTGGTATGATCCAACCTCAATCATGGGAGAGAAAAAGAAAATCGACGTGTATGTAGATGAGCAAAACATGAAACGTTACTACATGGACATTTCATTCCTCCCCAAGCAAGCAAATTGAATTTCCAGGCTTAAGGACGAAAATCCTGAAGGATTGCTTTGTTGATCCTTTTTACGAAGCTAGGCCCCTCATACACAAATCCCGTGTAAATCTGGACAAGGTCCGCGCCTGCCTGCATGTGGGCTATGGCATCTTCCGGCGACATAATGCCTCCCACTCCGATAATGGGAAACTCCGGGCCAAGTCGCTGTCGTAAATAAGAAATCACAGATCGCGATTTTTCCTTCAGTGGACGACCACTTAAACCACCCGCTCCAATCTTCTTTAACTCCGCATCAGCAGTAGAAAGTCCGTCGCGAGAAAGGGTGGTGTTGGTGGCAATCACACCATCCGTATTGGTCTCTTTCAAGATGGCCACAACATCCGACAATTGATCTTCCGTCAAATCGGGTGCAATCTTCAGGAGGATAGGTTTTGATTTTATTTTCGATAGGCTAAGCGACTTGATGTTCGTCAACAGGTTCTTCAGAGGCTCCCTCTCCTGGAGTTCACGCAACCCCGGCGTGTTGGGTGAGCTGACATTAACGACGAAATAATCTACATGCGGAAAGAGGGCTTCGAAACACTCCGCATAGTCCTCAACGGCTCGGTCATTGGGGGTAATTTTGTTCTTCCCAATATTACCTCCTACAAGTATGTCTGAACTTCTCTTCTTTAGTTGCTCCACTACGGCAAGGACACCACCATTGTTGAATCCCATCCGGTTAATCAATGCCTGGTCCTGGGGCAAACGGAACAAACGGGGCTTCTCATTACCAGTCTGAGGACGAGGGGTGACTGTTCCGATTTCGATAAATCCAAATCCAAAACAGGCAAGCTCGTCGATCAGTTTTGCGTCCTTGTCAAACCCGGCGGCAAGGCCTACAGGATTTTTGAATGTGAGTCCAAGGATTTTTCTTTCCAGATGGGGATGATTGAAGGCAAAAAGTTTGCGTACAAGCAATTTGATTCCCGGAATCGCAAATTTCATCCGAAGGACAGTAAATGTGAAATGGTGAATACTTTCCGGGCTGATGAGAAACAGGACCGGTCGGATAAGGGCTTTGTACATGAAGACTATTTCTTCTTGACTTTGGGCTTGTTGGGGAATTTCTTCAATCCCTTTTCAACTACCTCTTCTACCTGGTTTAAGGTTTCAGCCGTAGAGTAGCGGATGGTAGAATTAATACGCCAGATCATATTGTCACTTCTGTCATGGAGATCCACAACAAAAGCTGCTTCTCTGAAGTCTTCCACCACAGGCCCCGCATTCACCTGCCCCGGAGTTCCCCCTAGAGGCCCTGCGCTGTAGATATCAGAACGTTCCACTAACCCTATAATAAAGGAGACAACAACCTGGGCATTGGAGTCCACCTGCTGAAGTTTTTTATCTTTAAGTTCCTTGGCAATAATGGCACTGACCTTTTCACGGAGAAGCTTTTCATCAAATATGCGGAGGTCCTTGGGTGTTATTACTTCTGATTCGCCAAACTGAAAAGTCTGATAACCTGTCATGTCTTTGGTCTTGTCGAAGGTCAGTTTGATTTCCTGAGCCCGGGCATTGGCCCATATCACTGTAAGGAGGGTAACCAACAGGATGCGCATATGGCAAAGGTACGGAAATCGGCTGAAGCCCTCCTATTTCCGATCCTATTCAGATCTATTGAAATCAACTTCTTGGGTGAAAGTCGCGGATCACCTGCTTGAGATAGTCGCGATCCAGATGGGTATAAATTTCCGTGGTAGTGATGGATTCATGACCTAGCATTTCCTGTACAGCACGTAAGTCGGCGCCACCTTCTATCAGGTGAGTGGCAAATGAATGACGGAAGGTATGAGGACTTATCGACTTCGTTAACCCGATTTTAGAAGCCAGTGATTTTATGATCAAAAAGATCGACACCCGGGAAATTTTTCTTCCCGCCCGGTTCAAGAACACATGACTTTCAAAACCCTTCTGAATCGGAACATGAATACGGACCTCATCGAGATAAATCTTCAAATACTTCATGGCATCCCGACCAATGGGTACGAGTCGTTCCTTGTTGCCTTTGCCTACGACACGAAGGAATCCCAGGTCAAAATACACATTGGCACGCTTCAATTCTACGAGTTCTGAAACCCTCAGTCCAGAACTGTACAATACTTCCAGCATCGCACGGTTGCGGGCACCTTCCGGAGAAGAGAGATCAATCGCATCGAGAAGTTTTACGATTTCCGCATAATCCAGCGTATCGGGAAGTTTGCGACCTAACCGCGGACCTTCGATCAGTGTCGTCGGATCTTTTTCAATCAGCTCTTCAAACAGGAGGTACTTGTAGAATCCCTTGATGCCGGACAGGATCCGCGCCTGGCTATGGGCGCTCATTCCCAATTCATTGATATGCTGTAAGAAGCCTTGAAGGTGCTTGGAGGTGGTGGCCATCGGAGACACGTTCTGTTTGGATATCTCCAAATATTGTGCGAGAAGCGAAACGTCGTGGACATATGCCTCAATGGAGTTCTTTGAAAGGGAACGCTCCAGCTTGAGGTAGTTTGCGAATTCCTTATTGTACAGGCTCCATGAATTTCCTGCCATACTTTTGATAGCCTGCTATTTTGTCGACATTTGTAAAGATCGCTAACCTACCCATGGCATGTTAAAAAAAGTACTTGTTTTTCTTTTGGGCTTTGGCTCCGCATTGTTGGTTATGTCATGTGCGGAAGGTACACGCTCCACCTGGAAAGCCAAAGGAGCGGATTTTAAGAAATACAAAACGTATGCCTGGGTTGCGCCGGGAGATACAATCCTCACCATGAAAAGAGATGACAAACTTTTTGCCGGCACCATCTATCTCCACGCGAATGAAGAGCTTAAGAAAAAAGGCATGACATTGGTAAACCGCAGACCAGACGCCGTGTTCATGTTTGATACCCAGGTGGAAGATCGGACAAGGTATAACCAGTCTGCCACCCTTAGTGTGGGTGTGGGGTATGGCGGACCTGGATATTATGTAGGTGGCAGCATGCCCGTTGCCGGGGGAAAAATCACTGCGGTGCCTTATCAGGAAGGCAGGTTGATCATTGAAATGTTTGATGTTGATTCGAAGGAGCTGGTCTGGCGCGGATGGGTGCAAAAAACAGTGGATTATTCTTCGAATATCGACCAAGTCCTTAGATGGGCTATAAGAGACATCATGTATTATCTCCCGGTCAAAAACAAATCATAAACTTGTATCCATGAGAATTCAAATTATCAATGGCCCCAACCTGAACCTGTTGGGTAAACGTGAACCGGAGGTCTACGGAGCACAGTCCTTTGACATATTTTTTCAAACACTGATCCAAAGCTTTCCATCCGTTGAGTTACATTATTTTCAATCGAACACAGAAGGTGAGATCGTCAACATGCTTCAGGAAGTGGGGTTTACCTTCGATGGTGTCATCATCAATGCCGGAGGGTACACCCACACCTCTGTTGCCATTCACGATGCCATCGCTGCCATAACGACTCCCGTGGTAGAAGTTCATATTTCAAATCTCTATGCCCGCGAAGAATTCCGGCATCACAGCCTGATCACCTCCAAGTGTGCAGGTCTCATCACCGGCTTTGGCTTGCAAAGCTATGCCTTGGCATTGATCTACCTGATGAACCGGGGGCAGTAAGGGGCAAGTGACAACAGGGAAGAAAATAAGAAGTAAGTCGGCAAAAGGTGTTGCTCTGAATTCGTAAATCGTAAATTAAAATGATTTCCTTCTACCCAGGTCCGTCACGTGTGCACGACAAGATACCCGATTGGGTTAGAGAGGCTCATCGTCAAGGCATCCTGAGCATGAACCACCGGAGCCAGGAATTCATGGACTTGGTCAAGAAGACCTCGTCATTGCTTAAGGAGAAACTGGACATCCCTGAATCCTATTCAATTTTCTTTACCTCTTCAGCAACGGAATGCTGGGAGATTATCGCCCAATCGCTTTTGATCAAAAAAAGTGTACATGTTTACAATGGTGCATTTGGACAAAAATGGTTCGACTACACCCATCGCCTCGTTCCTGATGCGCAAGCTATTCCTTTCGGACCACAAAATGAACTGGCGGCCAATGAACTTGTGTTTCGTGATACCGAAGCTATATGTATAACCCAGAATGAAACATCAAACGGAACACAAGTATCAAACAAAATCATTTACGGCATCAGAAAAGTAAATCCTGATGTCCTGCTGGCCGTAGATGCAACTTCTTCCATGGGGGGCATCCATCTTAAGTTTGAAGCCGCAGATTGCTGGTTTGCATCGGTACAAAAATGTTTTGGGCTTCCTGCCGGACTCGCGGTGATGGTTTGCTCCCCCCGTGCTGTCCAACGGCTGGAGCAGATAGCTGAAAGCAAACACTACAACAGCTTAACGACCATGAAGGAGATGATGGACCATTGGCAAACTACCCATACCCCCAACGTGCTGGCCATCTACCTCCTGAAGTGCGTCGTAAAATCCATGAGCAAGATTCGGCGCGTGGAAAAGAAAACCCTTCGGAGGCAAAAGGACTGGGAGCGATATTTCAGGAAGTCCCGCTCGCTCCGGCTCTTCGCCGGGAACACTGCGGTACGCTCATCTACCGTAATCACCATCCAGGGGAGTCCGGATCTGGTGGAGACCATCAAGGCTGCCGGTCGCAAGAAAGGATTCCTCTTAGGTGATGGCTACGGGGACTTGAAACGGGATACATTCAGGATTGCAAATTTCCCCGCTTTGAGAAAAAAAGAAATTGAAAAATTGCGGTCATTCCTGACCACATATATATAGTGTGTTTCTAATCACGCAGTTGGCGCATCCTGCCGCTTGATTTCGGCAAATTCCCTGTTCAGAAGGCCTTATTTACCTCAGATTTTCATATCTTACATGCACTAAGTACACGTAAGGCACAAAGAACGTGTTCGCCCAATGCAACTTAGAACGAGCAGGGTCTTAAAGTTATTGGCCATACTAATCTTCACCCTGGAGTCATTGGCGCCCTCCGCCTTTGCAGGAACTTTTGCTTCAGAAGAACCAATTGCCTGCCATCAGACACAGAAACTATTCACTACCCACACGCTGCCCATTTCCATTTTTGAAGAAGAGTCTGATGTGGAGGAGCGCAATAACGGCGGTTATGAAATGGCCGTGACGACCTTACCACCATCTTTTGCTCTTTCAACTTTGTTGGAAAGTAAATTGACCACCTCTTCCATTCATTTCCGCAACTGCTGCCTCTCTGGATCAACTCCTCTCATCCAGCTACACTGCCGGTACCGCCTCTAGCCACCTTTCACCAATTTACCCCGGCTCTCGCCACCCAAGGTCGACTCTGTCAAAGAGACCATCTGCTTCCCCTGCATTCGAACGATCTACCACATGAACCCCATCATTTTCAAAGTCGCCTTCCTCCTTTCCCCTGGAATATTCATAGTTCCAAAATCAGTCAAGCAAATTTTCTCTATCTACCTGGCAATCCAAACCCTCCTCTTAGATTATGGAAACTAAGGGATGCACGACCATTAAGAACCAGGGCACAATTTCCTTGCGGGATGTGCCTGTCCTTTCTTATGATGAATTCTATGACACCATGACTGGACTGCTTCGGGAGACTGGCTGTCATTGCGTGAACTATTATGCTTATCCACAAGGTAACACATTGAAGTTTATGGCCTGTGTAGCCAGCGATCCAGACGCCTCCGTTGCTCTGCTTTCGCATGAACTTCCCATTCACGAGAAGAAGCCGCTGCGCGCTCTCACACGTGATTTTTTCCCCATGCACATATTTGAAAGGGAAATCCATGAAAACTTTGATGTTGATTTCATTGATCATCCCTGGCTAAAACCGGTGAGATATGCTTTCAACCGCGCCGATAAGAATAACATCATTGACAATTATCCTTTTTATCAGATTGAAACCAAGGAACTTCATCAGGTGGGTGTCGGTCCTATACATGCCGGCGTTATTGAACCCGGACACTTCCGCTTTTTGTGCAATGGGGAAACAGTGTTGCACCTCGAAATTCAGCTGGGCTGGCAACACCGGGGCATAGAAAATCTGTTTCTATCCAAACCATCTCTGCTACAGCGCACCGTCCTCTCAGAATCAATTGCAGGAGACACTGCCGTCGGTCATTCAAGCGCTTTTGTGAGTCTGATGGAGTCAATGGCCGGCCTTGCTGCCAACGAACGCCTCGACATAGAACGCACCATCGGCCTCGAACTTGAAAGAATTGCCATGCACATTGGCGACCTGGGCAACATGAATATCGGCCTTGCTTATCAGCTAGCCTCTTCCGTATTCGGGACCCTGCGAACCCCTGTGATCAATTATTCTCAAACCTGGTGCGGGAACAGGTTCGGCAAGGGACTCAATCGTGTGGGCGGAACACATTACCCTTTCACCGAAGACCTTGCCGACAAACTCACCAAGTTGTTGGACAATTTTGAAGCCCACTTTACACCGATGGCCGATCGCATGTTTGCATTGCCAAGCGTACTGATGCGACTTGAAAATATAGGAAAGGTCACACAGAATCAAATGCAACTCATAGGCGCAGTGGGGATGACCGCCCGCATGGCAAACATTCCCCGGGACATTAGGGTCTCCCATCCATCCGGGGCTTATAAGAAATGCGGCATGACATCAGAAACCCTGGAGGCTGGCGACGTATGGGCAAGGGCCATGTTGCGCAAGATGGAAATCGAAGTCTCCCTGGATTACGTCCGGATGCTGATGAAGAAACTCGAACACGTGGACCCCTTTATCCCCAAACCAGCAGGCACGTCTGAGGTGAGACTTGCTCCGGATACATTCAGCATTTCCCTCATTGAAGGATGGCGTGGTGAAATCTGCCACTGCGCCGTGACAGATCACCGTGGAGACATCGCGCATTACAAAGTGAAGGATCCGTCAATGCATAATTGGTTTGCCCTGGCACTCTCCCTGCGTGACCTGGAAATTTCCGACTTCCCTATTAACAACAAAAGTTACAATCTGAGCTATTGTGGACATGACCTATGAAAGCAGTTCAACTATTTGAAGCAATTACCATTCTGACGACGGGGGTGTATTTTGTACCCCTGCGATGGAAGCAACCTTTCTGTCTGGTGCTGTCCCTGGGTATTTTAGTCATAACGGGAAATTGGGCAATACAAAGTCTGATGTATGATCAGCAAATCGTTGAGCCGCTTTCCATGCCGTTCTGGTTTCATCATTCTACACTCCATGTGGATAAACTTTCTGCTTTCTTTATCCTTGTCATTAATTTTGGGTCTCTCACAAGTTTCCTTTATAGCCGTGGCTATCTGAAAGTCTACGAGGCAACGAAACGCCCACAGGAATTTTCACTTCACTACTTCTTTCTATTGTGGCTGGAAATTGCAATGATGCTCGTCGTAACGCTACAAGAAGGCCTCCCATTTCTTGTTGCCTGGGAAGTAATGTCCATCTCTTCTTTCCTCCTGGTGATCTTTGAAGCAGAGAAAAGGGAAATTCTTAATACGGGCATTTACTATCTCATTCAAATGCACGTCGCTCTGTTTTTGGTGCTAGCGGCATTCGCCCTGGTTGAAGCAAAAACGGGTATCTCAGGATTCGATGGACTGACCCCGTACTTCAAAGAACATTCCTCCATACCTATGTTTCTGCTTTTCTTTGCGGGCTTTGGCATCAAGGCGGGTTTCATACCCTTGCACAGCTGGCTCCCGCATGCCCACCCTGCAGCGCCTTCACATATTTCGGGAATCATGTCGGGAACTATGATTAAGATGGGCATCTACGGTATTCTCCGCGTGACAATGAGTCTGAACGACAACCTCATGGTGATCGGAACCACTGTCTTGATTGTTTCTTTAATCTCATCCGTCTTTGGGGTATTCTTCGCCATTTTTCAGCACGACCTCAAAAAGATGCTCGCCTTCCACAGCATTGAAAATATTGGAATCATCGGGATTGGAATTGGTACCGGGATTATAGGCAAAGCGTTGCATCAGCCCACCATCTGCCTTCTGGGATTTAGCGGTGCATTGCTGCATGTCTTGAACCATAGCCTCTTCAAGTCCCTGTTGTTTTATTGTGCAGGTTCCGTGTACAACCAATGTCATACGCGGGATGTGAATGAGCTTGGTGGACTGATCAAGAAAATGCCACAAACAGCCCTCCTGTTCCTGCTGGCATCCACGGCAATTTGCGGACTTCCCCCTTTGAATGGATTTATTTCTGAATTCCTAATATATAAAGCATTCCTCTCTGGCCTGGGCAGTGACATTTACACCTCCATCCTATTTCTGGCGGCTATAATCGGACTCACGCTGACCGGCGGACTGGCAGTCTTTTGTTTTTCAAAAG
>JANYHW010000119.1 GCA_025358885.1 Cytophagales bacterium
GCTTCATGTCGGTATAAAAATTCATAAAGCCCACACCCCAATCCAACATGAGAATGTCGCCACGCTGAATAATGCGGTCGGTGGATGTCGCCTCTATGCCACCTGGACCTGTAACATAAACGGACGGCATGCCAAAAGAGGATTGTAAATTGTTTTTGAAGAGTTGCTCTTTCATCCACCAGGCAACATCTTCCAGAGTCGTGATACCGGGAGTAATGACTTCATTGGAGAATGCGCGTTCTGCAATTTGATAAGAATAATCCCCAGCCTCAGCAAAAGCGGCGATTTCGCTTGCCACATGTCTTGACCTGAAATCAGAAACCAGTTTTTCAGCGGATACAAACCTTGCTTCATAGTTGCTTCCGAGGATTTGTGCCAGTTCCTGCCTTCCTGTAGACGAAAGCCCATCCGCGCTGCCGATGTCTTTGCTCATATTAAGTCCGATGCGCTTTGGGTCCCGCTTGGACACAAAATCCTTTAATTCTGAGTCAGAGCCGAAATAATCATAGGCCTTGGTTTCTTCCAGCAAATAACCTTCGATGCCCAATACTGATCTTTCAATTCGCGGTTTGCCGGTATCCGTAAAGATGTAATACCCGTTGTGCCCCACATACCCTTCACCCATGTCAGGGTAGAGGGGATCAAAATTTCCTTCCCGGCACATGATGATCCACATATCGATCTTGTTCTCACGCATGGCCTCGGGTAAAATCAGGTCAAACTTGTCGAGGCGAATCTGGTTTGTCTTTCTCCAGCGACGAAAGGACTCCTGTCCGAAAGCGTTGGAGACAAACAATGCGGCAATCAAGATGAGGCCAATCTTCTTCATGATGCAGGATCTTTTTGGTTGTATTTCATAGTTGAGTGTTCATCATTCTATATTCAAAATTCCACATCCTGTTACAATCCTCGTAACTTTCCCACTCATTACCCAATCAAATGCAAAACTTCATTGAACTCCCCGTATCCGAAGACGAAGAATCCCGCACGGTGCTGGTAAACACCTCGAACATCGGAAGGATTTATCCAAACCCTCAAAGCAGTAACAAGTGTATCGTGGAGCTGAATTATCACAGCATCAGCGATGCGCCTGTTTACCTGGAGGTGGAGATGCCGTACGAAAAATTGAGACAGAACTTCCTCCCTTAAGCATGATCGGGTTATTCTGTAACCTGAAAATCAACGACGAAAGGTTCTTCCAATACGTCCAGTCGTCCCAACAACTCTCCGAACTTTTTGTGTTCGGGATGAGGCAGATAATTATCACGGGCAGAAGCGCTTTCAAAGGTAAGAAGGTATATGTGCGTAAACCCTTTGTTCAAATTCTCAGGGCTGTTGTTAGTGCCATATTCAAACGAAGTGATGCCAGGTATCTTTCCTTGTAGGGCTTTGAAAGCTGCGGTCACTTCCGCAATCTGATCGGGCTTGGCGGTTGTCCTGTACTTGAAAACAACAACATGCTTTACCTGGCGAGCAGGAGATGAAACAAAGGCTGCCAAGCCTCCAACAATCAAGACGACCATCGCGAATAGAAATATTCTTTTTCTCATATTTTTTTGATTAACATATTAACTAATCAACGAATTGTTTATTCGCCCGCATCATTTCAGAATACCCCTGACCGGAACCTAATGCAATCACGGCCATTGTAATCCTTTTTGTCTTGGTGTGAATGGTCTTGGCACCTTCAACCCATTTGCTGAAATATTGCTGGTGTGAGCGAGGGAGTGTCTTAAAAAAATCAAGTGCCCGGGTATCATCTTTCAAACATTTCATGAAATCAGATGATGGGGTAAGCGGACGTCCATCAAGTTCGAGCTTTATGTGAAGGGTGTCACCAGCTTCTTTTCCGATTGCCTTGCGCATGCTGCCGTTGAGCGGGAGTATAAAATCACCGTCGCCCATGGGCAATAAAGCAGTCTTTTGAATTGTGTGCTTATCGAGTTGTCCCTTCACCCGGAAAGAAACACGGTTGCCGGGCTTTAGCTGTTCTGCCTTCATTCGATCAATGATGATGTATGACCAGCCGGTTTTTTCCCCTTTCTTGTCAAATTTCAGAATCCTGGTTGCAAAGGAGATCATGGCAGATAACTGCGAATTTCCGGATCATCCATAACTATTCAAAACTCAAAACGACGTTTGTTTGAGACTTACACCCCTTTAAATGGCTAACCTTTTGACTTCTATTTGAAAACAAGCAACTTGGAATGCCAAAGGTCATACGCCCAATGATTACCCTCCTGAAGTTAACAGCGCCGCTGCTGCTGCTTTTCTCCCTTTGCCCTGCCTTGGTTGCCCAGGAAAAAGTACTCACCCCGGAACAGGTGCAGCAACTGGTGTTCAGTCAATTAAAGGGATTCTCGGACGACGGCAATGCAAGGGCCAAACTGATTCAGATTGGGAACATTCAATACTCCCTTTGCGAGAAAAAATTTGTCAACGGCAAGCAAAAAATCCGGATACTGCTTTTTGACTATAAGGATGCGCCTATCATGTATAATCAGGCTACTAAAGTGTGGCAAAACTACGCGCCGGTAATTACGGATTCTGCTACGCTGCGACCACTTTGGATGGCCAACTGTTCAGGTTGGGAGTCTTACCGGAAGGGGAGCAATACCTCGCAAGTTTACCTGGGTATTTGTGACCGTTTTTTTCTCAACGTCACCGGGGAAGGAGTTGACCTGGAAACTATGAGAGTAGTAATCGGTCAGTTCAAGTTTGAGCAATTTCCAAAATAGCCGATACTAACCGAACTTTTGTCAAGGTTTGTGGTTATGTGAGAATAAAATGATGATGAACTAAACAACATCCCATGAATCCAATCCTGCATGTTTCCCGATTGGGCTTTCCCTGGGAAACAAGAGATCCCTTTCTTTTTTGTGTACATCACCTCGATGCTTTTCCGGCAGGGAACGAAGAAATGGGACCCTCGGTATCATTGGCTAGTCGGAACCTTGGGAACGATTTTGATCCGAAAGAAAAATGGAGGATGTATCATGGTGAACATGTACCTGGATTTCCTGCCCATCCTCACTGTGGCTTCGAAACAGTTACCGTAGTCACCCAAGGCCTTGTCGATCACTCGGACTCGCTGGGCGCCGCGGGTCGTTTTGGCAATGGAGATGTTCAATGGATGACTGCCGGAAAAGGTGTGCAGCACTGCGAAATGTTCCCATTGCTGAACAAAGAGAAAGACAACCCATTGGAATTGTTTCAGATATGGCTCAATCTGCCAAAGGTTAAGAAACATGCGCCACCTCATTTTGCGATGCTGTGGTCTGAGTCCATCCCAATCTACAACACAAAAGACAGCAGCGGAAAATCAATTGAAGTAAAAGTGATCGCGGGCATGTTGGAAGACAAACTGGGACCTCCTCCTGCACCGGATTCCTGGGCAGCTGATAGTGAAAATGAAGTCGCCATTTGGACGATCAAATTGCAAGCCGGAGCGAAATGGACGCTGCCCGCATCCAATGGATCTGTCAATAGAACACTTTATTTCTACAAAGGGACTTCAATTGAAATCGCCGGAAAGAATTTTTTGACGGATCATGCCGTGCAATTGGTAAGCAATGAGGGTGTGACGATAGAAAACGGACCTGAAGATTGCCACTTGTTGCTCCTGCAAGGTCGTCCTATAAATGAACCGGTATCTCATTATGGTCCATTTGTGATGAATACTCAATCAGAAATTCAAGATGTCATCCGTGAATATCAACGCACGGAATTTGGCGGATGGCCGTGGCCCACACCTGAGCATGTACATCCGCGTGAGCGCGGAAGGTTTGCCAGGTATGCAAATGGAACAGAGGAAGTGAAGGAGTAAGGACCATAGGCACGCCCAAACATATTTAGCTCTTCGACTCGAATAAATATCCTGCTCCTATCTGCTGGTGCTATTTAGCACGTTTTGTTGAGTTCATGGCGCACATTTTTGTTAAGTTTAATGTGTGATGAAGCCGATATCCCTGCCAATCTTGTTGCTGGTTGCGCTGTGTGTGTTTCCATGCGATGGTGGAATTAACATTGACGGTTCGAGGCATAATTTTGACAGCGGCCCCCTTGATCTCGCTGGCACGTGGGATTTCTATTTCCACCAGCTGCTCACCCCGCTGGACTTTGTGAACGCTCCTCCTCCAGAAAAAATAAAAGTCCCCGGTTCCTGGCATCGACAAGGGAATTATCCCGTGCTGGACTACGCCACCTATAGAATCCAGCTGACGTTGCCCGAGAAACAGAGTGGATTATCCCTTCATATCCCCATTGTCAATTCAGCAGCGAAAATCTGGATTAATGGTGAATTGGTTCAGGAAACCGGGAAGGTTGATGCCGATCCTGCCCGGTATGCTGCATCCCTGAGAGGTACCATCGTATCACTGCCTGATCATGCAAAAGGACTTGACATCGTCATTCAGGTTGCCAATTATTCATATACCACCGGAGGCATTGGTTCAACACCTTACATTGACAAGTCTTCCGCCATCTTTTCCCGCATCAATACTTCCAATGGCATCGAGAATTTCTTTGCGGGCAGCCTGATGGCCATGTTCCTGTACCAGCTCATTTTGTATTTTCTCTTTGATCGTGGCAAGCCCTATTTGTGGCTTTCATTGATCTGCCTTGGGGTTGCATTGCGGGCACTTGTCACCCATGGTGGTTCATTTTTGTTGCCTAACCTGTATCCTTCGGTATCCTGGGAATTTTGGAAAAAGATTGAGTTTGGAAGTGTCTACGCCATGGTAGCCCTGTTCCCGGCGTACATATATTACTTATTCCCGACGCAGGCTTCTCGAAAAGGTATGCTCGTATTTGTCAGTATGGGCGGTCTCCTGTGCTTAAGCGTGCTGTTTACAACTCAACCCACGTATGGAATGCTGCTTGATGTGTGCCACGTTGCCTTGTTGCTGGCCTTTGTCTATGCCGTTTATTCTGTTTTGAGAGCATGGAGGGCAGGTGACATGGATGCGCGGATAATTCTGTTTGGTGTGTTGGCCTCATTTCCATTCATTCTGACAGAAATATTAAAGAATTCCCTGTTGTTTTCTCTCGACATCCAGTTTATGTATTTGGTCGAACTGGGAGTGTTGGTGTTTCTACTTTTTCAGGTTTACTTACTTGCCAACCACTACGCCAAATCCTACCGACACCTGGAGGCATCTTATCTTGGTTTGGAAAAGATTGTAGCAGAACGCACCAATGAGTTAACTACAGCGAACGCCGTGAAAAACAGGTTGCTTTCAGTTATGTCGCATGATGTGCGGAGCCCGCTAAACTCATTGCGCGACAGCCTGCAACTCTACAATAAAGGTGATATTGGCCAAAGCGAGTTTGAAGGGTTTGTTAAACATGTGGAGACCGACTTAGTAAAGACAAGCCTCCTCGTGGAAAATATTCTTTTTTGGACTGCACGCCAACTCAAGGGAACCGAACCAAAAATGGAACGATTTGATTGGTGGACCCTTTTGGAGGAAAACCTTCAGCTTTTTCAAACCATAGCCGCACATAAGCATATTCAGGTGCATCATGATGTTGCGAAGAATTTTATGATCAAGTCAGACAGGCATATCCTGAATTTTGTGATGAGAAATCTTGTGTCCAACGCCATCAAATTTTCTCCGGAGGGTGGCTCCGTATCCATTCAATCAAAACTTGAGGGGCAATTACTCTCCGTTCAGGTGAAGGACCAGGGTGTAGGGATGGATGAAATGACAATTCAGAAGTTGCTGACGCCTGGTGGCAATTTGACTACAACCGGTACTGGTAACGAAAAGGGTACAGGGCTTGGACTTGCCCTGTGCCGTGAATATCTTTTGAAAGCCGGCGGGCAACTTTCGGTGGAGAGTACGATAGGAAAGGGAAGTACTTTCAGTTTTATCCTGGAAATGGGGTAATCCTTATTTGCCGCCAAATAGCTTGCGAAAGATTCCTTTTTTCTTCGATTGCTTCTCTTCCAATAAGTCAAGCGCAGTGCGCAGTCGCACAAGGGAAGCGGAATCTTTGTGGATATAATCTTCAGCCCCAAGCTTCATCACCTCTTTTCTCACCGCCTCATCATCACAGGTTGTGTAATAAATGACGGGTATCGATGAATGATTCCTCCTGAGATCCTTAAGATAGTGAAGACCGGTTTTGTCTGTCTTGTCGGGGAAGAAATGATCCAGTACTATCGCGAATGGTTTTTCTGAAAGATAGTTGAATATATCGTCCGGGTTAGAAAATGTCTTTACTGAAAAATTGCCAAGCATTTGCTCAAAATGTACTTGCAGCATTTTTTGCTGAGCCGGACTGTCCTCTACAATAAACACCAGTTTGCCCATGGGGTATGAAATTTCTTACGCTAATTTAGTGAATAAGAGCACTTAAAAGAATGAACAGAATTCCTCAGGCAAGTGACCTGGCTCATGAATTAACATTTAGCACCTCCCGCAGCAGCGGTCCAGGGGGTCAGAATGTAAATAAAGTGAACACAAAAGTATCCCTTAGGATTGATCTGCGACATTCCCATGTCTTAACAGATGAGGAGAAAACCCTGGTGATCACGAAATTGGCGTCAAGGTTAACCCATGAGGGTGTACTGGTTATCACTGCGCAGGACAAAAGATCGCAATCGCAAAACAAGGACGCCGTCATTGGGCGATTGAACAAAATCCTTGTTACCGTATTTACACCCCGGAAATCAAGAAAGGCCACCAAGCCTACCAAATCATCCAGACAGTGCCGGATGAACACCAAAAAGCTTCAAGCTGAAAAGAAACAATGGCGTCAACCTCCCCGTGGGTAGCAACATGGCCTTTTTGACAAAGAATAAAGTTTGTACAGGGGAATATTATCGTTGCAGGAGTTGTCTAACAGGCGATAACAAACCAGAATGATTATGAAAAAGTGTTTGATGGTAATGGGATTGATGTTTGTGAGCACAATCATTTTTGCGCAACGTCATGGTTCACACCGTGATTCAACCGGAGTGAAACACCTGGAAAGAATGAAGACGG
Organism: Cytophagales bacterium; assembly: GCA_025358885.1. GTDB lineage: Bacteria > Bacteroidota > Bacteroidia > Cytophagales > Cyclobacteriaceae > ELB16-189. Next base: position 6,993 of record JANYHW010000119.1, read on the forward strand.
AATTATTGCTGACTGACAATCAGCATACACAAGTAAAAATGATTGAGACAAAATTTGCGGCCACCCGGAACAAGGTTAAAGCGGATACTGCCCTCACCGTGGGGACAATGAGAAATCGAATGAAAAAAATAGAAACAGAAAGGGAGGTCCAACTCAAGAAGGTCCTGACTGAGCCTCAGTGGACCAAATGGACATCGGCAAGGACAAAACATGTAAGTGACAGTAAGAAACATGGACACAGGCATGGTCGAAAGGATCACAAAGGATAGAAAGCGCTGAAGTCAGAACCGTAAAGTATTTTTTCAGGAGTATGGGTTTATAGCCACGGCCTCAAAGCTGTGGCTATTTTTTTTACCCTGTTGCAATTTGAAAGTCTCTATGAACTTGAGGAGGTGGGAATCGGTGAGTACTTTATCCATACCAGGCGCTTTTATTATTTAGTGGTCAGCATGAGATTGCTGATCTTTGATATTAATCTTGAAATGAAAGAAGCTGTAATCAAGCGCGACCAATCGCTGGGCGAAGAAATTGCAAATGCCATAAGCCATGGTGTTGGCTTTCTCGCTGCCGTAGCGATTACACCAGTGCTCATCCTCCGTGCTATATCTCATGGAGGTGCCGCCGTAGTAGGCGTAAGTATTTTTGGTGCAACCATGATGATCCTCTACCTCGCGTCAACACTGTATCATGCGTTTCCTCAAAGCAGGACAAAGCGGGTATTTAACATTCTTGATCACTCAGCGATCTTTCTCTTAATTGCGGGAACCTATACTCCATTTTGTTTGAGTGTATTGGGTGGTGCCTGGGGGTGGTCACTGTTTGGAATCGTATGGGGTCTCGCGGTATTTGGTGTTGTGGTGAAATCTGTGTTTGGTGCCCATAGTACGAGACTTTCAACCGCATTATATCTGGGAATGGGATGGATTGCCGTTGTGGCCGCCAAACCGCTGTGGGACAATCTTTCATCTACAAGTTTATGGTGGCTGGTTGGAGGCGGACTCATGTACTCATCAGGCGTACTATTTTTTATGCATGATCACCGCCTTCGGTACAGCCACTTCATCTGGCATTTGTTTGTACTGGCTGGAACAGGCTGCCACGTAGTTGCGGTGCTTTACGCTTAAAACAAAAAAAACCAGTTCTCCTGGTTTTATGATCCGTAACTGACTTTGAGAATGCTTTATTTATCAGAAAGCGTTTCCACTTTTGATTTCCCGTTGATGGTGATGGTGATGGTGTTATCACAAGTCCCGTCGCCATAGTCAATGATAACATCCTTGCCATCCACATTGAGGTGCTTTATACCCTTGACTGGAATAAATACCTTGCTACTGATTTCACAAGCATGTGAATAAATAAGACTGCTTGTAATCTTCATTTGGTAGCTCTTTCCATTTTTGTTGGTGCCAGACGATGTGCCATCCTCAACCCACATATCTTGGAGGGGATTGGCTGCCCGCTGCCACTCACGAGTCATGTTCTGCTCGCGGGTGGCTTGCTGTCCATCCGGGAAAATGAGTTTACCGCCCTTAATCACGATCTGAAATTTAGGAAAATCGGCTTGAGTGGCTGAAATATTAGTCAGGATCAGCGTCCCCTCCACCCTGGCGTCGTTTTTATAAAAATCTTTTGTGGTCACCTGGACCAAAGATCCGGGAACGAATCGTTTACCGGAATAATTAATGATGATCATTCCCTTTCTTGTTTTTCCGCGAGGGTCAGAACAACCTTTTCCAAAGTCAATGGTAATGGTACCCATGGGTTTATCAACCGTACTGTTTGGATCTTTGACATGCATGACAATGGCACACTTAAACCTGTCATCAATGTCTCCGAGGCCCATGACCTGGCGGGAGGATTCTCCATACCGGCCCCCTGTCAGAGTTTCAGTTGTATTGTTGATGGCAATGGTAGAAAGGTCAATGGGTTCGCTTTGGTAGGAATCGGAGACGGCTTCGGATTGAACATGGGCTACGATCGCACTGGTAAAATCATTTTGGTTGCAACCCACCAGCCATAAGGTTGCGACGAAAGTGAAATAAGCTAATGTTCGTGTTACGATGCTTCCTGATTTCATGACCACCATGGGTGACTCACCCCTAAGACAGTACAAATGTAGCTCCGGCCATATCAAAACCTATACAAAACACATGTTTTGACGAGCAAATAAGGATGTTGATAATCCAAAAATTGCAAGGAGGCCTGAAATTGAGGCAGTATTAGCGGTAGATTGTCTGATCAATGAACATTCGGAATTTTCTAAGCCAACAATCACGAAACCTGCGAAAGGTGTATCTCCGCGGAGTGCGTTGGGTCTGGAAGTATCCTTGGATACGACCCTATGTAAGACAGATTGAGAGAATTCATGTCAAGGTGCAAGCCTACTTAAACACGCATCCCCGGGCAAGGCTGACGGTAAGGATTGCGGGACCACCGATGGCTTTCTTTTTCTTGTTGCTATTCATTGTGTGGATTGAGACTCCTGGGAATCGCGAATTGCGAAACATTCAAAACCAGGTGGCTTCAGAAGTGTACAGTGCCGACAGTGTATTGTTGGGCAGATACTTTCTGCAGGACAGAACTGAAGTACAATATGAGGACATCGCCCCAGCGGTTATCGACGCACTCATCGCGACAGAAGACGTCCGGTTCTACCAGCATGGAGGAGTGGACTACCGGAGCCTCGGCAGGGTGTTGGTGAAATCAATCCTGCAACAGGATGAATCTGCCGGCGGCGGAAGTACCCTTACTCAACAACTCGCAAAGAATCTCTATCCCAGAAAGCGATATTGGATTCTGCCCATGCTGTTGAACAAACTCAGGGAGGTGAGGATTGCGCGAAAGCTTGAGAGCATCTATTCAAAGAAGGAACTCTTAACCTTGTATCTGAATACCGTTCCGTTTGCTGACAATGTTTTTGGAATCCAGGCGGCCGCCGACCGTTTCTATTCTACTTCTGCGCGTAGTCTTACCATCGATCAGGCTGCCCTGCTCGTGGGCATGCTGAAGGCTACCCACAGCTACAACCCACGGCTATTTCCGGACCGTGCACTATACCGGCGAAATGTTGTTCTCGGCCAAATGGTAAAATCCAATAAACTTTCAAAGGCGAAGGCCGACTCATTGAAAATCCTTCCGGTGGATCTTGATTATAACAAGATATCCCATCACCAGGGATTGGCGCCGTATTTCAGGGAACAATTGAAATCGGATATCCTTACCTGGTGTGCAAATCACGAGAAGGAAGACGGCACCGCGTACAACTTGTTTACTGATGGCCTGAAAATATACACCACACTTGATTCAAGGTTGCAGGGTTATGCGGAAAAGGCGATGATAAAGCAAATGACAGAAATTCAAAAAACATTCTTTGATCATTGGGGAAAAGAAAGACCCTGGAAAGGAAAAGAAGATGTGCTTGACCAGGCCATTCAACGCTCCGCGCGTTATAGGATACTCTCCGAACAAGGACTTTCCGAAGAAGAAATCATGAAGGAGCTTCAAAAGCCGATACCCATGTCATTGTTCACCTGGCAAGGAGTTAAAGAGGAAATTGTAAGCCCCGTCGACTCCATCATTCATCATCTTCAATACCTGAACGCCGGTTTCCTGGCAGTGGAGCCCATGAGCGGTGAAGTTAAAGTCTGGGTGGGAGGAATCGATCACGATTTCTTTCAGTTCGACCATGTAAAAGTTACCACGAAAAGACAAGTAGGGTCGATATTCAAACCCATCGTGTATGCGATGGCAATTGAACGAGGTGTGGCACCCTGCAAGATGATATCCGCCGAACGACAAACTTATCTTGACAAGGATGGTGAAGAATGGACTCCGCGCAACTCTCAGCTTGACTATGGGGTAGAATACACCATGAAGGGGGCGCTGGCCTATTCAGTCAACACCGTGGCGGCAAAAATGATTGAATTGGCTGGGGTTGAAAACACCATTGCCCTCGCACGAAGGATGGGGATTACCAGCGAGATGCCAGATGTTCCATCCATATCACTTGGCACTTCATCTATTTCACTCACCGAAATGACCGCGGCCTTTGCGTGTCTCACCAATGAAGGCATGGCCATTACCCCCTATTTCATCAGGAGCATCAAAGATCTGGATGGCAAACTGTACGCTGATTTCAAACCTGCACCACAAGAAACCCGGACGATGTCAAGGGAGACTGCGCAACTTCTAACAAGCATGTTGAGAACGGTAGTGCTCGAAGGCACCGCTTCACGCATCCGGTGGAAGTATGGCGTGTACAATGATCTTGCGGGAAAGACAGGAACTACGCAGTCGAATGCCGACGGTTGGTTTATGGCCATGTCGCCAAAATTGGTGATGGGTGCATGGGTAGGTGCAGATGATCCCCGCATACGCTTCAGAAGCACGGAATTGGGACAGGGTTCAAATACCGCTTTGCCCATTACGGCTTACTTTCTAAAGGAAATGAATGCAGATAAGCAATTCAAAAGCATTTCCAATGCAAAGTTTCTTCCCCTGACCGTCTTGCAGGAGGAGAAATTGGATTGCGATCTATATGAGCTGAGCGAGGAGTTGCAGACTGAGATATTGCGAACCATTGCAAAACGTGATTCAACCATACAAGCTGATACATCCATTGTCCCGCCTCCTGAAAGCTTTTTGCAGATTCTTTACAAGCGAAAACTAAAAATGCTGAAAGCCCAACAACAACTTGATTCCATTAGATTGATTGAATTGGAAATGGAATTGATGGAAGGTGATAATAATTAGGACTACCAGTCGTCCTTTATTTTCTTGTATTGAAGTTTGTCGGTGAAGGCCTGGTCAAGCAGTCCGAGCATATTGGGCCGGCACCAATCGGGAGATAAAATAGTGGCGCTGTTCTTGGTAGCGTAGGTCGTGAGACTTTCCTTTTCTGTGATTTTCTTGTAACCCACGTCCCCTGTGACCTGGATGGATTTGAACGTGATTCTATACCGTCCATCTTTCACACCCACTGTTATTACTCCGCTAAATTTTCCGGTTTGCATGATTGAAGGTGTTCCCACCTGGGTGAATTGAAATTTCTTGAAGTCCACGGTGAGGTCAGTGACATCAAATTGCAGACCTTCTGCGGAGGTCACCACATTGGACGCATAAGACTTGGTCTTGTAGAAGGCCTCCAGGGCTGTTGCAGTAACAGAATCCTGCATGAAAACCGACTGATAAATGATTTCCTGGTCTACCAATTTGAACTTCAGGTAAGAAGTAACCTGACCATGTACGACAGACGAGGTAATCAGTGCAAGAAAGAGCAATAACTTTTTCATAATGACCTTGTTTGCATCAAAGATAGTGAAGACGGGTTCAATCAGGAGTTCTGATTCGATGGATGGCAGAAAAATTTCGAAGAGTTGTTGCCATGGCTGCCAGGAAACCCCATCTTTCCCCTATGAGAACAAAAGAATGTCCTTCATGTGCGATGGAAGTAGACGCCAGAAGCAAAACCTGTCCGATTTGCGGCTATGAATTTACTGGAGTGGGAATGGGATTAAAGGCAGTCGCTATCCTTTTGGTACTGCTTTTTCTCTACCTGATCTTCCTAAGATTGTTTTAGATCACCTTCCATTTGCCCTTATCATCTTTTGAGTAGGACAATCCATTGCTCATTACATGCACCAGGCACCCCGAAGAATCTTTGAAACTTTTGCGCTCAGTGACCGGATGGCCATTATTTTCTTTGGTGAGAAACATCTGAAGTGCTGTAACCGAAGAAGCTACGTCCTCCAACCATTGGTCTTCTCCTTCACGCATGAATGCCTGGCTCATGTCTTCTGCTTCTTTTTTCGCGCGGACGGGAACAGCACATTGTTTAGAATAAGGCGATAGCCTGGTGAGTGAGGATGCAGGTTCAAATCTGTTGGTGTGCGCCTTCTTCCCGGTGAGCCTTCCGGGTCATGACCGCTGTAGTATGTCCAATGCCCACGACCCAACTCTCCATAAATGTATCGCACGTTATTCGATTGTCGGTTTTCCCCGAGAATCAACGACTCAGGCTTGACCACAAATTTATTGAATGAAGAAGTTTGCCCCATAAATTCCTTAATCACATGGGCATGGTCCTGTGTAAGCATGGTGGGAATGATATCCCATTTGGCGGAAAAATTGAAAAGAGTGAAATATTCGTTGTTGGCTTCAAAAAAGTCCGGCCTGCCAGTGTTGATGTCGGAGAATTTTCTGCTGCTTCCCGGCTCCAGGGTGAAGTTTTCAAATGCAAGGGCCTTGGTGAAGTCAAGCTTGGATTGAGCATCCACATCAGGTTCGTCGCCGTCATATATGCTTTCGCTAATGTCTACGCCATCAGCAGCGAGCGCAATATCAAAGGTTTCTGCTCCCGAACACATCGCAAATAAGTATCCGCCACTGGCGCAGAATGCCTTGATTCTTTTTGCAACGTCCAGCTTCATCGCCGACACTTTTGAATAACCCAGCTGTTTGGCTGTGGCTTCCTGGATCTTCGATTCGATTACAGCTGATTCCCGTCGGAGGAAACGGCCGTGCTGCCCGGTAAAATCTTCATGATGGAGATGGAGCCAATCATACTTGACCAGATCGTCTTTAAGAATCTCTTCGTCATAAAGAATGGTGTATGGGATTTCAGCGTAATCCAGAACCGTGATGACCGCATCGGTTTCATCTGCAACGAGTTCATTCTTTGGTGAGTAGACAGCAATTTTCGGGGCCTGTTCCAGTTTCACCACATTCATGTTTACCTCGGGATGTGCGATCTCATTCAGAATGAAATTGACTTTCCCCTCCGGCAACACTTCAAAAGTGACATCACGGATGACGCATTCACTCTCCAGTGCCCGTGAATAGGTAATGAGAAAACTTCCGCCCCGATAGTTTAACAACCAATCCACGGCAAGGTCTTTCTTCAATACATAAAATGCAATTCCATAAGCCTTCAGGTGATTCTTCTGGCTGTCATCCATGGGAATGAGTATAGAATTGGCACGGCAGATGAAGCCGGCCGAAAGGAGCAGGCAGCATAAGCAGAGTACGAACCCTTTGCGCAACATGGAAATGGGGATTACTTAAAGCTCCGCATTTTATGCTGCATTAACAATCGACAGTCCGGCGCTCTTTGTTGCTTTTCATTGCGGCTTCAATGACCCGGATCACCTCCATGGCCTCTTCCGGCTTAACGGCAAGCTCTTTTCCTTCGCGGATGGCTTCGAAGATGTTTTGATAGTAGTCCAAATAATTTCCTGCAATGGTTTCGATTGTGCCCTGAACATGAAGTCCCTTAATTTCTGTATTGAGTGTTCCCCAATACGATGAAGGTTCAGTACCCCAAGCGGTAGTACCTGGCCGCTGGTGGAGTTTAAGCGCTTCTTCCTGGGGATCAATTCCATATTTTACAAATGAACCCAGTACTCCATTGACACGATAAAGGGGACCCGGTTCACGCACCAGGTAACTCGATTTAACAATGACATGGAGGTTTGGATATTCCATCCGTATATCGTAGAAGTCATCCACGCTTCCGCCGGGGCGTTGGATGCCGATGCGCGCATTCAAGGCATTTGGTTTTCCAAATAGGACCAGGACCTGGTCGAGCATGTGTGACCCCAGGTTGTAGAGGATTCCAGAGCCGGGGCCTGGAAGTTCTTTCCAGGTATTTTGAGCAATGTAATTTCGGAAGCGATCATAGTGCGCTTCGTATTCAACTACTTTGCCAACCATACCGGACTCGATAACTTTCTTTAGAGTCATAAATGCGCCGTCCCATCTCCTGCTTTGAAACACCGACAATACTTTCTTCGTTTTCTTTGACAGGCTGATCAGGATTTCCGCCTCCGCTACCGTATTGGTGAAAGGTTTTTCCACCACCACGTGCTTGCCCGCGTGCAGTGCCTGCGAGGCAAAATCCAGATGAGTATCGTTTGGTGTGTTGACAATTATGAGTTCAATTTCAGAATCTCCCAATACCTCTTGCAGTGTGCTCACTACCCGGACATCGGGATAGTGGGTTGTCGCCGTGGTCCGTGTGCGTTGTAAGATCGATTTCATCCTGAAACCCGGATGGGCGGCCAGCAAGGGAGCATGGAAAACCTCTCCTGACATTCCATAGGAAAGTAAAGCTGTAACAATAGGAGGATGAGATTTCATATTCCAAAAATGCGCCTTAATTCAATGGAATCAAGGGTCTGAAGATGCAGTAGATTAGCCTTGGTATGGCGACGATAAATTCTAGCGATTGGGAACCTTAAGGACGGTGAACTCAGGCTCAGAGCGTACGCCCGCCTCCGTCATACGTTTCTTGAGTTCTTCTGAGTTGATCACTTCTTTCGCCTTATCGATGTCATTGGTGGCAAACATGATGTTGACCATGTTGGGATCATCTGCGTTTGTCGATATCGCCCGCAATTCAAGACCTGCTTCGGCCCGAATCGGCTCATCTTCGTCAAATATCTTTTTCCATCGTTCATAATTCTCTATGGCGTGGCTCACTCCGAGGCGATAAAGCTTTTCTGTTGGCCCTGAAGACCTGTATTTGATATCATAATAATGATAAACAGGCTCCGAGATCACACCTTCATCCTGCATGGCATTCTTGATCTTTTCAGAAGCAAATGAGTTTCTTGCATCTTTATGGCTTTTGGTAAGTTCAAAGACCGTAATAAGATTCGGATCGTCTGGACTGGCATAGATGCTTAGCCTCGAGCTAGGATCAGAAACATCTGTATAAACCTTTAACCATGAATCGTAATTCTTGATTGAATGCGTTACTGCTACAGCTGTGTATCCGGAATAAGCCGGCAACTTCACCGAATCAAATGCGGATGAATTTTCCTCCCCGGAGGATGTTTTTCCACCACCACATCCTGCCACCAAAACCAACAGGGGAATAAAACCCAAAGTCGTAAAGGCTGATAACAAGCGCATTTTCATACTCCAAACAACTGGTTTGAATCAAAAGTTAAGAAAAAATACGGGTTATGGCGAGATTCAATCTGGAAAAGGTTTTGCCGCCTTAACTTTAAGGCGTTTTCTGACAATTCAAAGAGGTTGACGGCCGCAACGTAATCCTAAATAGGTATGAAAGATTTTAAGAAGTATTATCTCATCTCCGCGCTGCCAGAGGAAATTTACCTTGCGCTTACCCTGCCGGCCACCCTTGAACTCTGGACTGGGGAACCGGCTGAAATGTCTATTGAACAAGGCTCTGAGTTCTCCCTTTGGAATGGTAGCATCGCGGGCAAGAATCTCGAATTCGTTCAAGACAAGAAGATCGTACAACAGTGGTATTTTGGTGAACAAGCCGCGGCTTCTATTGTCATGATAAACTTGCACCCTCACCGGCAGGGCACCTCTGTTGAACTCACCCACACCAATATTCCTGACGAAGATTACAGCGACATAGTCCAGGGATGGAATGAATCTTACTTTGGCTCCCTTCAGGAGTTTTATTCCTAATTCATTTTAAGCGAGACAACACCTAAAAACTGTCCATGTCCTTCTCACTACGGACACGGACTAAGCCTGGTTACCGCCCGCCTGCTGGCAGAGATTAGCTGGCAAGGCCAGGTTTTGAGAAATGTCCTTAAGTATCACTTGAAGCATTCTCCCCTACTTTTGAGGATTCTGTTATGATCTTTCTTCAAAGATTATGTCGTTGTTGTATTTGCGTTAATTACCGGCTTACCCCTTGAACCACAAGGGGTTGATTTACGTTATTTGTATCAACCACTACGAGTATGAAAATGATGAGCAAACTTGCCATCCTGGAGTCCCTGGATACCATGGATCACGTCCAGATGGAGAAGGTCCTGCAGTACATCAAAGGAGTACTGAGACAGGAGCGAACTACAGATTCCGTGCGTTTCCGCCAACAGGCTATGGAGCAGATCAGGTTGGCCTTGGGGAATGACCGGAGTCACAAGGTGACGGTTTAGAAGAGTTGCCGAACAAACTTCATCAGGCGTACGTGTTACACCTGAACGGGTTTTTGTCCCCCTTTAAAATCGAGTTGAGGAGTTGGAGGCTACTGGTCGTACTACATTTCATCAACAGCCTAAATTTTTTTTCAGATTACGCTCGGGAAGCCCGCCAAAATCAAAGTTCCTTTCGGTCGTTTCCTCTGCTTCACTCCGTTCTGCGATCTTTTTCTTTGCCCTATTTTCAACTTTATCAGCTTTCTTTTTGGATTGCTTTTTCATGGCATTATTGGTTTGTGTCGGTGTAAAAACCCGGCATTTGTCATGATAATTCTGTATCCCGTCCTATATTCGCCTGTTTAAATTTAATCTAAATAAGCTTGGTAGAGAGACCAAAATCAGTGGCGTCTATGAAACCTGGCGAATCAGCAGTTATTTCTGGCTTCACCGATGAACAATTATCTGTAAAACTGCTGGAGATGGGCTTCCTCCCCGGCACAGTAGTTCGCTTTAATTTTTCCGCGCCTTTTGGTGATCCCGTTTGCGTGAATATTTCGGGTATTGATCTTTCCTTAAGGCTAGACGAGGCCTCAACAATTTCCATCCTCGATTAAATGAGCAATCCACATCGCCTCAAGATTGCATTGGTTGGCAAGCCGAACGCTGGCAAGTCATCACTCTTTAACAGACTCACCGGGCTGAATCAAAAGATTGGCAATTTTCCAGGAATTACTGTCGATAAGCGAACCGGTTTTTGTCATCTGGACGAATCAACCAGCGCAGAGGTTATCGACTTGCCTGGAATCTACAGCCTCTACCCACGTACGCTTGATGAGAAGATAGTAGTAGAAATTCTCACCGACAAGAAGGGAGAGTATTTTCCTGATCGCATTGCCGTCATCGCCGATGCTACCAATCTTAAGAATTGCCTGCTATTACTCACCCAACTCATCGATCTCGGCTTGCCTGTCGTATTGGCGCTGAACATGATGGACCTGGCTGCAAAATCAGGACTTAGCCTCGATGTGAAAAAACTTTCGAAACAGCTGGATGTGCCCGTGGTGATGATCAACGCCCGACAGGGTTTGGGGATGGAAGATTTTAAGAAGCAATTATTGCTGGCGACGAAACCATCACAGCGGAAGGTTTTTCAGCCTTTGAATGGCGTGACGAAAGCCCTCGAAGAAATACAAAATCATTTTCATCTGTCCACTTCCTATGAAGCCTTTCAGTACTTGCAGCAACCCGAAAACCTTCTCTTTCTAACCCCCGATGACCGCACGTTTATAAAAGGTGTGGCCAAGGAACAAAATTTCTTTCCGCACAAATACCAAGGGGCTGAAACCATCCATCGCTATGGATTTATCCAGTCCGTGCTGGACGCGGTAATCATTAAATCTGCAGGACAAGAGTGGAAGGGAGTCTCCAATCGGCTGGACAAAATTCTTACCCACAAATTCTGGGGATATTTTATCTTTTTCGTTGTCCTCTTCCTAATCTTTCAGTCGGTCTTTGCCCTGGCGCAGATTCCCATGGATGCGATTGATCGGGGGTTTGCCGACTTGAGTACATTCTTAAACAAGAGACTTCCCGATGGTCCTTTGTTTGAATTGATATCCAGTGGGATTGTGCCGGGCATTGGCGGCATTATCATCTTTATTCCGCAGATCGCCATCCTCTTTGCCTTCATTTCCATTTTGGAGGAGACGGGATATATGTCGCGTGTGGTATTTCTCATGGACAAAATCATGCGCCGAGTGGGAATGAGTGGGCGAAGTGTTGTGCCTCTTATGTCGGGACTTGCTTGTGCCATCCCAGCCATCATGGCTACGCGCACGATTGACAATTGGAAGGACAGGTTGATTACCATATTCGTCACGCCCCTGATGAGTTGCTCTGCCCGCCTTCCGGTGTTTACTATCCTGGTGGCTCTCATCGTACCTCATCAGCGGGTTCTTGGCCTCATCAGCCTTCAAGGGATTGCACTCATGGGTCTGTATCTGCTGGGATTTATCGGCGCCATGTTTTCAGCATTGCTCATGAAGGCCATTGTAAAAACTACCGAGCGGAGTTATCTGATCATGGAGATGCCTACCTATCGCGTACCCAAATGGTCCAATGTAGGCCTGACCATCCTGGAGAAAACGAAAACATTTGTCTTGCAGGCAGGAAAAATTATTATTGCCGTCTCTATCATCCTGTGGGTTCTTGCGAGCTATGGCCCTAAAGAAGTAATGGATCAGTCACGCGGTACGGTAAGGGCAGAAACACAAAATCTTAATTTAACAGAAGCAGAATTTGAGAACCGGGTGGCGGCCTACAAACTTGAACATTCTTATGCAGGAACAATAGGCAAATGGATGGAACCGGTCATCAGACCTTTAGGATTCGACTGGAAAATAGGCATTGCGCTCGTAACATCTTTTGCAGCAAGGGAGGTTTTCGTAAGTACCATTGCGACCATTTATTCCCTCGGCAGTACGGATGATCATGCGACCATTATGGATCGACTGAAAGATGAAATTGATCCTGAAACGGGAGGTCCGCGTTTTACACCGGCGGTCGGATTTTCGCTCCTTGTATTTTACACTTTTGCCATGCAATGCATGAGTACACTGGCTGTTGTAAAAAGAGAAACGAAGGGATGGAAATGGCCCCTGCTTCAACTTGTATATATGACCGGTCTCGCCTATACGTCTGCACTTATTGTATATCAGATCCTCTCCTGATTCTTCTTATCTTTCGAAAAACGTTTTCGCATGCGGCTATACATCACACTCCTCGGTCTGTTGACAATGGTGGCATGCTCCGGTCCGTCATTGAATAAATTTTCAGATCCCGTCATTGTCAAAATTTATGACCTGAAAGACCACCGTCAGACCGATAGCCTGCTCAACTTCCTAAGGTCGGATAATGTGATATACAGAAAGGAAGTTGCTTTGGCTTTTGGCTCTGTGCAAGATACGGTTGCTTGCCCGATGTTGGGTTCAGTATTGTTGGAAGATTCTGATTCGGAAGTCAGAAGAAATGCAGCCTTTGCACTCGGTCAAACTGGAGGATTTCAGGCGGTAAACGCTTTGCTGGCGGCGTTGGCAGACACCTCCAGGACCGTTTCGCGTGAAGTGCTTGAAGCGCTGGGTAAGACAATATCGAAAAATGATCTTGGTTCCCTGTGTGCATTCACGTCTGCAGATACCTTATTGCAGGAAGGACAATCCTGGGCATTTTATCAATTAGCCCTCCGTAAGAAGACGGATTCTGTGGTCACGAAGCTTGTTTCTGCATTTCTGATCCCCCCTCATTCCTATCAAACCCGGCTTGCCGCAGCACATTACTTTGGCAGATCCCCGCAGGTGGAGGGGAAAGGATATGAATCAAACCTGGCTCAGGCCGCCCTCCATGACAGTCATGCTGAAGTGAGGATGGCAGCAACCAATGGATTGCGGACGGTACCATCACAACAGTCACTGCCGGTTGTAAAGGAAATTCTAAAGACAGAGAAGGACTATCGTGTACGGGTAAATGCTGTTCGGGTGATTCAGAATTTCAAATGGTCGGAGATGAACGGAATACTCTTTGATGCACTTTACGATTCTTTTGAGCCGGTCTCCATTGCCGCATCCGAAGTCATTCGGAACAAAGCAGAGGAGACTTCCTCAAAGATGATCTCAACAAATCTACAAGAGGTAAAGAGCGACCGAGCAAAGGCCAACCTTTATGCGGCGTTGGTGAAGACACTTCCAGCAGACGCCACATTACAAGAGATCATCACATTGTATCCAAAAGGATCATCATACTTTAAGGCGGCATTGCTCAGTGCTATGGGTGAAACAATCAGGCCATTGGACAAGCAGGCCTTTGAGTTTCTTTCTCGTGAGCTTCTGAAAAATACAAATGAAAAAGTTATCCTTACCTCTGCAGCCAATGCCCTTGTCTCGCTCAATCGGAAGGAAAAATCAAGCATGACTACACTTGAATTTCTTCTGGCATACAAAGAGGCTATCGCAGCAGGGGATTTGGCTGTGATTGGAGTTGTTGCTCATGCACTCATCAATCCCTCCTTTAAGAAAGAGATTAAGGACTTGCAATTTCTATATGATGCGAAAGCCAGGCTGCAACTTCCCCGGGATATAGAGTCACTTCAGCCGCTGGAATTGGCCATTGCCTATCTGGAAGGGAAAGAAGAGCCGTCACCACTTAAGAATCAGTTCAATCATCCCATCGATTGGAAATTGGTGAAGACCATTTCGGCCGGTCAACTGGTTGAGATCACGACCGGCAGGGGATCAATCAAGCTTAGATTGTTGGTAGAAGAATCACCTGGATCAGTTCTTAATTTCATTGAACTTTTGAACAAGAAATACTTTGATGGTAAATTTGTTCATCGGATGGTTCCCAATTTTGTAATTCAAACGGGTTGCAACCGCGGAGATGGCTATGGAAGCGAAAACTACTCCATTCGTTCTGAATTCTCCCTGAGACGATACACAACCGGCTCGGTGGGAATGGCATCTGCGGGAAAGGATACCGAAGGAACACAATGGTTCATCACGCACTGTCCCACACCTCACCTCGATGGAAAGTATACGATCTTTGCTCAAGTGATTTCCGGGATGGATGTGGTAAACAATATTGATGTGGGTGACATGATCATTGAAGCAAAGCTTAAGGATAAATGAAGGAGCATGGCGCCAATTTCTCCTTTGACCATCAGAAGATAGGTATTCTGGGCGGGGGCCAGCTTGGACGCATGCTCATCCAGCAGGGCATTGACTGGAACCTTTCTTTTTTTGTGCTTGACCCCGATGCGGATGCTCCTTGCCGCTCCTTGGCAAATTTTACACAGGGCAAGCTCACAGATTTTGATACCGTGATGAACTTTGGAATGCCCCTGGACATCATCACTATTGAAATTGAGAATGTCAACACGGAAGCGCTTAAGGAATTGGAGCGCAGAGGAAAGCAAGTATTTCCTCAACCGGACATCATCGAACTAATCCAGGATAAACGAAAACAGAAAAAGTTTTATCAGGACCACGGCATCCCCACGGCCGACTTTCTGTTAACCGAAAACCGGGATGATGTTGGCAAACACCAGGACTTTCTTCCTGCGGTACATAAGCTTGGAAGGGAGGGATACGATGGCCGGGGTGTCCAGCTACTTCGAAAAGCGGAGGATTTGTCAAAAGCATTTGATGCACCTGGTGTATTGGAAAAACTGATCGACTTTGAAAAAGAGATCTCCATCATTGTTTCCAGAAATAAAAGAGGAGAGATTGTTTCTTATCCAGCGGTGGAAATGGTCTTCCACCCGAAAGCTAACCTCGTAGAATACTTGTTTGCCCCTGCTCAGGTAAATGAAACTGTGGCCCGGCAAGCTGACTTGATCGCGCGCGATGTCATTCAAAAACTGGGTATGATAGGCTTACTCGCCGTAGAGATGTTTGTAACGCGCGCAGGGGTGGTGATTGTTAACGAAATTGCACCGCGCCCACACAATAGTGGACACCATACGATTGAAGGGAATGTAACCTCACAATACGAGCAGCATCTGCGTGCTATTCTGAATATCGTACCCGGGACTACGACGGCATCAGGACCTGCTGCCATGGTTAACCTTTTAGGTGAGGAAGGTTTCACAGGTCCGGCAAGATATGAAGGCATTGGCGAGGTGCTTGCCATGTCTGGAGTGTATGTACATCTCTACGGAAAGAAAATGACCAAGCCTTTCCGGAAGATGGGTCATGTCACCATCGTGGACCCGGATATTGAAAGTTTGAAGAAGAAAGCCAACTTTGTAAAACATACCCTTAAAGTAATAGCATGAGCAAACCCCTGGTTGGCATTATTATGGGCAGTCAATCTGACCTGAAGGTCATGAAAGAGGCTGCGAGCGTATTGGAAGAATTCGACATCCCTTTTGAATTGACCATCGTCTCTGCCCACCGCACCCCTGCCCGCATGGTGGAATATGCCACCAGTGCCAGGAACAAGGGATTGAGAGTTATCATAGCCGGAGCTGGAGGTGCTGCCCATTTACCTGGAATGGTTGCTTCCATGACTTCCCTGCCCGTTATCGGGGTACCTGTTAAGTCGAACAATTCCATGGATGGTTGGGACTCGGTGCTGTCGATACTTCAAATGCCGGGAGGGGTTCCAGTGGCTACCGTAGCACTCGATGGTGCCAGGAATGCTGGAATATTGGCGGCTCAGATCATTGGCTCAACTGACAAGTCAGTGGGCCGTAAACTGGATGATTTTAAGAAGGAGTTGAAAGAGAAAGTGGAGGACTCCGCTAAGAATATTCAAAAGAAAGGGTGGAAATCCCTGTAAGATGCTTTTATAAAACTCTTCAAAGTCTCCCCCAAAATATTTTGTACCTTCTGCCTCTATTTTGAAGGCATGGACCCTGGGTCGAAAGGTTGGCTAAAGGAATATCTTGAGTTCCGGCAGGAACTGCTTCAGGATTTGACATCCCAGGGACGAACTTTTTCGCATCCTGACCATTCTTTATACAGGGTGATTCAACCCACTGGCCTGATGTATGGCCAGCCCATGAATACCTTCGACCATCCTGACTCAAGTGATTGGGATGAGAAGGATCGCATGAAGATTCTCCTTGCAGAAAGTCTTATCAGCAGTTCATTGCTGTTCCACGACAAGCCGGTAAAGAGCCCCGACGAGATGTCGGAGGTAACGATGAAGACCCTTGAAAGCATCACCAATTTTTATAACCATGTTTTTCCGGAACTGGCCACCCCCACGAAAACACTTTTTGGCCGCAAGAAGACCTCTCTTGAACTCGCCGAGAGAATACTGGAAAAAAGAATAGAGCATACCTATAACAACAAAGGAAATTTCTGGACCCAGTTTTTTCATAATAGCCTGCTCTTCCTCGATATATTTATTTTCGGACAATGGATTCATACCAATGCGGACAAAATAGTATCTGACTTTTTTAAATATGAAAGGGAGGAGCTTCGCACTTCCCTCGTGAAGATTATGGCTGCCGCAGCACACGCGAACCATATTCTCGAATTTGAAGAGCGCAAACTCATGGAATATTTTCTGCAAAGCGCCAATCTTCCCCCGGATAAAAAAAAGGAGTGCCAGGATATATTTGAAAAGGGAATCTCCATTGAAGAAATCAATCTTCCCACCAACAATTCATGGATTCTGAAAAAATATTTTTTGGAGATGGCGATTCTCACCATTTGGGCGGATAAGAAAGTGGAGGCCCTGGAGATGGAGTTTCTCAGGCGTTTGGCGGACACGATTTCTTTTTCAGAGGACGACCTGGACAATAGTATGGTGGCCATTGAGGGTTTTGTATTGGAACACTGGGAGGATTTGGGCCATTTACAGGATAAGAAAGACTACAAAGCAGTCACAGCCCAATACATGGAACGCATGTCGAAGATCACGGACAAGCACAAAGGGCGGCTGCTCCAGGAGGTGCGGAACAGTGAGGTGTTGGTTTCTTTGCTTGTTCAGGCGCGCTCGCAAGAACTCACTGACCTGGAGAAAGAGCGGGTTAGGGTATTGCTGATTGAAGTTCTGAAATCAATTCCAACATTCGTCATCATATCGCTGCCACAGAGATTTCTCACGTTGCCAATTTTGATGCAGATATTACCGAAGAATTTTATTGTAGAGACCCTCAGT
The DNA here is from genome assembly GCA_025358885.1 of Cytophagales bacterium. Classification (GTDB taxonomy): domain Bacteria; phylum Bacteroidota; class Bacteroidia; order Cytophagales; family Cyclobacteriaceae; genus ELB16-189. Next base: position 24,563 of record JANYHW010000119.1, read on the forward strand.
AGCTAGATTTCTTTCGAGGGTTCTTCCTTCCTTGGGATAAGGATAGAGAAGAGAATGGCCAAAGTAAGGGTTGCAATGATGACCGCGAAGGATAGCACCACGGGTATTTCAAAATGAATTATTTCCAAAAGCATTTTGGCCCCTATAAAAAACAGGATCACAGAAAGTCCTTTTTGCAACAAATAGAACTTGTCAATGATTCCGGCGAGCATAAAGAACATTGCCCTCAAGCCCAGCACAGCGAAGATATTGGATGTATAAATCAGGAATTCATTCTGGGTTATGGCAAAGGCTGCCGGGATAGAGTCTACAGCGAAAATCAGATCGGTAGTCTCAATAAGTATAATGACAAGAAATAGCGGGGTGAAAAGAAATTTTCCATTTTCGAAAATCCAAAAGTGACTACCATCAACATTCTTGCTTATAGGAAGGTATTTTTGACAGAAACGCATGATTGGATTCTTCTCCGGATCAATTTTTTCATCACTGTCTTCAAAGTATATCTTAATACCGGAATAGATCAGGAACACGCCAAACACGTACAGGATCCATTTGAATTTATGGATCAGCAAAGCTCCAACAAAAATGAATATACCCCTGAACAACACGGCGCCAAGGATTCCCCAAAACAAAGTCTTATGATAGTATTCCTCTTTGACTTTGAAGTACTTTAGAATGAGTAGAATGACAAAAATATTATCTACGGAGAGTGCATACTCCGTCAGGTAAGCAGAGAAATATTCAATCGAGGCATCTGTTCCTGAAGTAACGGTTCTTATTCCCTCCTCGACAACTTCATAGGGCCCACCTTTATATACAAGGAATCCAAAAATGGTGCTGATGAACACCCAAAAAATAGATTGATAGAGCGCGGTTTTGGTAGAGATCTTGTGTGCAGTCTTATGGAAAACACCCAGATCAAGCAAGAGAAATACAACTATGATGACGGCAAATACTCCGAACAAAATAGTTTCCGCATCAACGGTGTTGCCGAACAGAGAGAAGAGGAGCATCGCCAAAATTATCCGCGTTTTCGGGTAAAAAAGAGGTGATTACCGGTCAAATGGCCCAATAATCACCTCCATTAAGTACCAAAGCTAAAAATTAATATTAAACCCTGAAACTAACCCGCTTGTCTATTCTATTGAGCCCCCAAAGGAAACCCTGACACTCTACTTTTTAGACGTTTTCGGCACATAACTACAATTGTGCCGCTCATTCACACATTGGAACTACCACATTTCTCATGATTGTTTCTCCCATTGAAGTTCCACAAGATTCCGATAAATGCCATGGTCCTGTCTGGATAACTCTTCATGCGTTCCTGACTCTGCTATTTGGCCATCTTTGATAACGAGGATTCGATCAGCCTTACGAATGGTACTGAGTCGATGGGCAATGACCAGGCTCGTCCGGTTAAGCATGAGTTTCTCCAAAGCGTCCTGTACCAGTTGCTCGGATCTCGCGTCCAATGAACTGGTTGCTTCATCGAGAATCAGTATGGATGGATTTTTCAGTATGGCCCGGGCAATGGCGACCCGTTGACGCTGTCCCCCGGACAACTTCACCCCACGATCGCCCACCATGGTTTCAAACTTTTCCGGAAAGCCCTCGATGAATTCCAATGCATTCGCCTGGCGGGCAGCTTCATAAATCTCGTTTTCCGTTGCATGTGGATTACCATATCCAATGTTTTCACGGATGGTGCCGCCAAACAGGATTACCTCCTGTGGAACAATGCCAATGTTTTCGCGGAATGCGGACAGTCCGTAGGTGGAGATATCTATGCGATCTGCAAGAATCTTTCCGGCACGAGGAGCGTAAAATCGTAACAGCAGACTCACGATAGTAGACTTACCTGAGCCACTGGGTCCCACCAAAGCAACTTTCTCACCGGGACGAACCTCAAATGAAATGGACTTCAGCACCGTGACATCGTCGCGCGTTGGATACGCAAATTCAACATGCTCATAGGAAATGGAACCGTTTAATTTAAGCGATGAATGCGATGTATTACTTTCGTCCTGTTGATCCAGAATTTCAAGCATTCGCTCCGAAGCTCCGATGGATCGCTGGATTTGACTATAAATATCACCCAGACCAGCAATCGATCCACCAATAAATGTTGTGTACAACACAAAGGACAACAATTGACCCACAGTGATTTCTCCTGACTGGACCAAATATCCTCCAAACCAAATGACCCCCACAATTCCACCAAACAAGGCAAGGATAGTAAACGAGATAAAAAGACCGCGGTACTTCGCAGCATGGATAGCGGTATTCACCACATCTGTAAGCGATTTTTTATACCGGGCGGCTTCAAAAAGTTCGTTGGTAAATGACTTAACCACGGCGATGGATTGCATCGTCTCTTCCACAATGATGTTGGTAGTAGCCAATTGATCTTGTGTTTTTTTCGAGAGCCTGCGAATGAACTTCCCAAAGATCAGGGCCCCGATCACCAAGAGCGGAAACGTGAGCATCATAAACAGGGCGAGTTTCGGCGTAAGTACAAAGATGACTGTCACACCAATAATCAATACCAGCAACTGGCGGAGCAACTCAGCCAGGGTTGTGGTAAATGTATCTTGCAAAGTACCAACGTCGGAGGTGATGCGACTGAGAAGTTCTCCTATCCTTCGGCTGTCAAAAAAAGACATCGGAAGCCAGATGATTTTCTGGTAGACTGCCATCCGGATGTCGGCCAATGTCTTTTCACTGACAATGGAGAACGTATAGACGCGAACAAAGGAGAAGATGCTTTGGATGGCGAGAATGCCCAGTAAGGCCAGTGCAATCTGATTGATCGATGTCAACACAAAGCCTGTTTTCCCCGAGGCCACGTCCAGAAGTTTACCTGCAAAAAAAGGGAAGGATAACACGGTTGCGCTTGAGAAGGCGAGCGCAACAAGTCCAAGTGCAAATACGCCTTTGTAAGGAAGGACAAATCGAAAAATTCCCAACAACTTGCGCAGGTTGGTAGCATTGATGGGTTTCTTCTCCCCCTCTTCTAAAGTTGATCTCTTTGCCAATGGATGAGAATTACCAGTCGATTTGACCCTGGAGTGAAAAATGTACGGTGTCCGTAAGAATCATTTTTTGAAATCCTTTCATGGAATACCGGATCAATAAGGGTTTCCCATCGTCCTCGTCAAATTCCATGGTGAGCAGCCGACGACTCTTAAACAAGAAATTATTCCGTGTGATGACGGCCTCAATTTTCTTTATCCGCTCAAACTGGTCCTGATAATAAAACCTCACCAATGGAACGGGAGAGGACATGGCTGTGTATTCACGGATTTTCAGGTTGCTCTTTGCGTCGGCCAAAGGATCTGCAATGGCATAGGCACCTTTGTACGTAGGCCTATTGATCAATTCGAGGTTCCGGAAAATTTCAAGTTCTGAATTCCATCCAGCGCCGGAGGGGAGAAAGGTGGAGTCTGACTTTTCGCCGCCCATATCAACCATTTTGTCGAGCACACGACTTCGCTGGCTAAGCTGATCGATTTGATCCTCCAGGAGTCCATCGAAATCAAAATATTTTTCTGAGGATTTCGGTTTTTCCGAGCATGCTCCAGACAGAAGAAACAGGATCAACAATCCCCCGAATTTTATTGTTTTCATGTTTTTCAAAGCCCCTGTGATTCTGCAACCAATTCTGCAAGGTCCTTCACCTTAACATTTGCTTCCTGCTCTTTGCTCTTCACCCCATCGCTCATCATGGTCATGCAGAAAGGGCACGCAACAGCAATGGTGGATGCCCCCGTAGCCAGCGCTTCTTCTGCACGTTCTACGTTGATGTCCTTGCGACCCTTTTCTGGCTCCTTGAACATCTGCGCTCCACCAGCGCCACAGCAAAGACCGCTGGTTCGGCATCGCTTCATTTCCACGAGGTCAGCATCCAATGCCTCCAGTACCTCACGTGGTGAATCGTAAATATTATTGGCCCTTCCCAGGTAGCAGGAGTCGTGGTAGGTTATCTTCTTTCCCTGAAAACTGCCTCCCTCCTTCATCTTGATTTTGCCTTCTCTAATTAAGTCATTGATGAATGTCGTGTGATGGATAACCTCATAGCTACCGCCCAATTCCGGGTATTCATTTTTCAAGGTGTTGAAACAATGCGGGCACGTAGTTACAATTTTCTTCACATTGTAACCATTCAACACGGTGATGTTGTTCACAGCCTGCATCTGAAAAAGAAATTCATTGCCCGCACGCCTGGCAGGATCGCCCGTACAGGTTTCCTCGATACCCAACACCGCGAACTTTGTTCCCACAGCATTCATGATTTTTACAAATGCCCGGGTAACGCGTTTGGCCCGGTCATCAAAAGATCCCGCGCAGCCAACCCAGAATACAACTTCCGGGGATTCTCCTTTCGCGGTTAACTCAGCCAGTGTAGGTACATTCATATCATTTCTATCTCAGATTTTAAGACTCAAATTGCCTCAGATGGTGGTCGAGGTGTTTATACATTCCGATGCCCCATTCAGAAGGTGTCAGTCTTCCGAAGAATGGGTGTGGGTGGCGGGTACAATTCACTTCTCCGCTCGTTGAAAATTGTTCGACACTTTTTTTCAATCTTTCTTTTTCCGCAACAAAATTACGGCCATCGGTCACCCTGATAGCATCGCTGGTGGGATTGTCTTTAGAGAACGGCTTGTCTTCAGTGTATCTCGATTTAAAAAATGGGCCGATCAAACGACCAATAAAAATACGGCGAGGATTGATTTTGCCCATGGCCATATCAAGGGCATTGGCACAGTGGGCGACCATTTGTGGCAAATCCATTTTACCCCACATCCGCTGAGCCTGTGGGCTGAGCCTCTCAACTCTTGCAAGAATTTCCAGTGTGTCGGATTTGTTATAAAGACTTTTCATGACAGCCTTTCTCAATGATCCATTTAATCTTTAGCCCAATTGAACCGGTCACTGGATGGAAACTTCCACGGAGCAAAATTGGTTTCCACATTCTGAAACATGGCATTCCATTGCGCCGGGGCCCCCGACTCCTCCATAGAGACAAAACGTCTCATTTCCAGGATAATTTCAAGAGGATTAATAAGGACAGGACATGCCTCCACGCAAGCGTTGCAACTTGTGCAAGCGTTAATTTCTTCTTTGGAGATATAGTCACCGAGAAGAAATTTTCCATCGCTAAGACCAGGTCCTCCTGTGTCAAGGCTTTTGCCAACTTCCTCCATGCGGTCCCTCACATCCATCATGATTTTGCGGGGTGAAAGTTTTTTGCCGGTAAGATTTGCCGGACACTCGGAAGTGCAACGACCGCATTCCGTACAGGAATATGCTGCGGCAAGGTGGTTCCAACCCAGGTCATTGATATCCTTTGCACCAAATTTTCCGGGTTCGCCTGGTGGAGTTTCTGTAGTGGCAAGGCCGAGCATGGATTTTACTTCCCTTGTCACCACGGGCATGTTATTGATATGACCCTTGGGTTCGAGTTTGGCATAATAGGTATTTACAAATGCCATGAAGATGTGGAGATGTTTTGAATAAGTGATGTACACTGAAAAACCAAGGATGCCAATGATGTGAAACCACCAGGCAAAACGCTCCAGGAGTTCAAGCGTTGTGGTGTTGCTGTCCTCAAGGGCTGACGTGAGGAACCCGCTGAATAATAGTGGTCCTGTTGAAGTATAATGTTCGGAACGTGTTTGAAGGAGCTGGTCACTTGCGTTCATGATAAGAATGGCACACATCAGGACGATTTCAATTGTGAGAATAAGGTTGGCATCCAGTCGGGGCCACTTTGTCATTTCGGCCGACCAGAACCTTGGAAGTCTTAGCAGATTTCGACGTACGAGAAAAATGATGCAGGCCAGCAAAACAGCAACGGCGAGAAATTCAAAAATATTCATCAGCACGTTGTAGACAGATCCGAGGTACGGGGCAAAAATCCGGTGGGTACCGGCAAGCCCGTCAATGATAAACTCCAGAACTTCCAGATTAATGATAAGGAAGCCGGCATAAATGAAGAAGTGAAATATAGCCGGCACAGGCCTCTTAAACATTTTCTTTTGCCCGAAAGCCACTAGCAACACGTTCTTCAACCGATCATTCTTGTGATCCGAGATGATGCTCGCCTTCCCCATACCGATGTTTTTCGTGATCCTCAACACACGCTTGCGGATAAAATATCCAGCGAGGAGAATCACAATGAGAAAGAGGAGCTGTTGAAGGATGGCCATGGATAATGCTTCAAAGTCAAATTAACCAACAAATTCCGTAAAATCACGCTGTCAGAGCCTGCTCAGGAGTACTATAATTTGCTGCATTTCTAAATTTATATACTTTTGTGCCCCGTCTGCGAAAAGCAGTCTTTCCTTTAAGGTGACGTAGCTCAGTTGGTAGAGCAAAGGACTGAAAATCCTTGTGTCGGGGGTTCAATTCCCTCCGTCACCACCAAGCCCTCCATTCCGGGAGGGCTTTTTGCTTCAACCCCCGATAGGTCCAGGGTGATATTTCTCTTCAGGGAGTTTATATTTATCTGAGAATGCAATGAAGTCTTTACGGATTCCATTTTATGTGGCGCTCTTTCTCCTCCTGATCTCAGGCTCAAATACTTTTGCCCAGGGTAAACTGTACACCGCCCGGGGTTATTGGGAAGAAACCAGGAATGAAACCTACCGGACGATTCAAAAGAAGGTTGAGTCGGGAGATTCCTTGTCGGACAATGAAAAGGGTTATCTCCAGGACTATGAACTATTCTTAGCCTCGTACTTCAATAGAATGACAGCGGATCAGAAGGAAGATTATGATCGACTGAAAGGATATTGGAACACCAGACTCACATCCGACGATGCGAAGGAAACCGAAGTCAAAGACTTTGAATGGAGAGGAAGAGACCGTTTGGCCAATGGGCTGTATGGCCTGTGGTATGGATCAAGCATTGTATCCATTGGTGAAATTACCGGAGCGGCATCGGTTGGATTGCCCTTAGTCACCAGCGGACTTTGGATGCTTGGCCCTGCGCTTAATCCAATGAAATATAAAGGGATTACCAGGAACACCGTGCGGGCAAGCAATACCGGTAAACTGCTTGGATTGGGATATGGTGCAGCCCTTGGTTTGGCTTTGGCCGGAGGTTCTGAAGACTATGGAAAATGGAGCCTTGGACTTTCATCAGTTGGCAGTATACTCCTGGGGGAGGTGGCCTTTTATGCTGAGGAAAAGAAAAACCTGCCTGCCGGACATATCGAGATCATGCGACACTACGGTTTTCTGGGTCCCTGGGTAGGATTTGCCATAGTTGCAGGCACAGGTTCAGACAATAGGAATGCCATAGGGGCCGGCCTGCTCGCTGGGGGTATTTCAGGACTTATCATAGGCAACGGAGTCGCGAGCAAATACAATTACACCCGGGGTGATGCAGATGCCATCAGCTCACTTACATTGATTTCAACAGGAATCGGATTTGCTGCGGTCACAGAAACATACAACAACAACGAAGCGAAATCCTTACTGATGGTTCCCGCTGCCGCATCCGTCATTGGTTCGGTTTGGGCACAACGGGCCGTGAAAGGAGCGCATCTAACCGATAGACAAGGAAGTACCTTAAACCTTGCTGTTGGCGGAGCGGCACTTATCGGCCTTGGTGTTGTTTTCTTTACTAAATCTGAGTCTCCTGCCGTTTGGTTGGGTGTTCCATCGGGCTTAGCCCTCTTCACACATCAACTGCTGCTTCACAATTATAAAACAACCAATATGGAGATGAATATACGGGGGAAGAAATATAAGAAGCGTTCCTACAGTGTGTCACTGAAAGTGACACCTGAAGGATATTTCCTGAATAAGCAGATGCCATTGAGAAACTATTCTCCCCAATTGGCCGCGCAAATGCAAAATCCACTACTCAAACTTGTCGTGCGCTGGTAAATTTTGTTAAGGCTTGCGCGGCAATGTAAGCTGTTGTCCAGGCAGCTTGAAAATTAAAGCCGCCCGTTTCGCCATCGACATGGATTACCTCTCCGGCAAAATAGAGCCCGGAAACCACTTTGCTTTCCATGGTAGTAAGGTCAATCTCTTTCAGGTCGACGCCACCGCAGGTGACAAATTCCTCTTTGAAAGTTGTCTTTCCTTGTATCTGAAATGGGCATCGGATAATGTACTCCAAGAGCCGGTTCAATGATTTTGCGGGTGCCTCTGCCCAAACTGTATTGTCATTGACTTCTGCCATAGAGCAGAGTTTCTCCCATAATCGCTGTGGCAGGTGAAACATGGGATGGGAGGCAATCCTCTTAGCGCCTTCGGTGCGGTTTTTATCCCTGAACAATTGCCGAACGCTTTCCTCACCTTCATGTCCCGTCCAGTTGACCAGGGCTGTAAATTCATAATGAACATCGTTGAGTTGCGGTGCAGCCCAGGCAGACAGGCGTATTACAGCAGGGCCACTCAAACCCCAGTGTGTGATGAGCACCGGTCCACGGGCAGAAAACTTAGTTCCGGCGATCTTTACTTCGGCATCCTGAACCGCCACTCCCATCAGGTCAGTAAATAGTTTCGATGGATCATTAAAAGTAAACAATGATGGAATGGGAGGGATCACGGTATGCCCCATGGATTTTATCCATGAATAAGCGCCGGGTTGGGGATGTCCCCCCATGGCTACAAGAATTTTTTGTGATACATAACTTTTTCCATTTCGGCATTGGATGGAGAATTCATCGCCTGTTTTATGGACTCCGGAGACTTCCGACGAAGTGAGGATTTCGATATTAAGATTTTTGGCTGCATGAAGGAAGCAATCAATAATCGTCTGGGAAGTATCCGTGATGGGAAACATACGGCCATCGTCTTCCGTGACAAGATTTACTCCTTGGTGCTCAAACCATTTCACCGCATCTTCAGCGTGAAAGACCCGGAACATCTTCTTCAGTTCTTTCTGCCCGCGGGGATAGTGGCTGGCAAGTCGTGATGGCTCAAAACAATGATGGGTGACATTGCATCGGCCTCCGCCAGAAATACCCACCTTGGAGAGCAACTTAGTTGATTTCTCAAGGATCAGAATTTTTATCCCTTTCTTTTGAGAGGCCGCTTCGATCGCAGCGAAAAACCCCGCTGCTCCGCCGCCCACAATGATAAGGTCATACAGCATCAAAATACATCCACCTGCCCTTGAAGCAGGTGTTCCAATGTATCGCGATGACGGATGAGCCTCGCCTTGCCATTGATGACAAGGACTTCCGCCGGTCGGAGACGGGAATTATAATTGGAAGCCATCGAATATCCATAAGCACCGGCATTCTTTATGACAAGAAGATCCCCTTCCCTTACTTCCGCCAGCTCCCTGTCTGAACCCAGGGTGTCCGTTTCACAAATATTCCCCACGACGGTGTACTTATTTACGGGTCCCTCAGGATTTGAAACATTCACAATTTCATGATAGGCATCATACATCATCGGCCTGATGAGGTGATTGAGCCCCGAATTGACACCCGCGAATGTAACAGTGGGAGTGACCTTAACCACATTCACTTTCGTCAGCAGGTATCCAGCATCGCTCACAAGAAATTTGCCCGGTTCAATCCAGAGTTCCAGCTTTTTTCCGAATTGCTGATCGAAATGGGTGAATAGCTGACGGAGCTTTTGTCCGATCTCGTCGATGTCGGTGACCTTGTCGCCTGGTTTATATGCCACCTTGAACCCTCCACCAAAGTCAAGAAATTTCAAGGTGGGAAAATCTTTTGCTATGCCGAAAAGCAATTCAGCCA
>JANYHW010000153.1 GCA_025358885.1 Cytophagales bacterium
ATGGCAAGCAAGGGTGCCTCGGACCAGTTGGCGGGATTTAACTGGGAATTCAACCTCATACAGGATGATAAGACGGTGAACGCCTGGTGCATGCCAGGAGGCAAAGTGGCATTCTACACTGCTATCCTACCCATTTGCCAGGACGAAACAGGTATAGCAGTGGTAATGGGGCATGAGGTCGCCCATGCCATTGCCAATCACGGACGGGAGCGCATGAGTCAGGGCCTGCTGGAACAATTTGGTTTGAGTACCCTCGGTGCCGCCATGGGTCAGAATCCAACATTGACAAGTCAGATATTCATGCAGGCGGTGGGAGCAGGGGCTGATGTGGGTATGTTGAAATTTTCACGGGAACACGAATCAGAAGCTGACCACATTGGATTGATTTTCATGGCCATGGCAGGTTACGATCCTCAGCTCGCACCAAAATTCTGGGAACGTATGGTATCATCATCGGCAGGCAGTCAAAAACCACCCGAATTCCTTTCGACCCACCCATCGGATGAGACACGCATCAAAGACCTTAACAGCTGGATGCCTGAGGCAATGCAGTATTATAAAAAGTAAATTAACCTGTTGTAGGTTCATCGTTGGTCGTTGTCGCGATTAAATTTGAAGTGGGTAGCGAACCACGATCAGTATACAATTCAGAGTTCTCACATGGTAGAGGTGTATAACTTTTTGGGTTCGTGGCAACTTTTTCCAGAAAAGGGAACATACGAAGTGGGCGGTCGTCCAAAATCCGGAATCTATAGAGTTGAGTTTGGCGATAGCAAGAAACAACTTTCCATCAGCATGAACTGGGTGACGCTGGAGGACCAGGCGTTTGCCTCCCACTATGCTGTATTGGCCGATGGAGATGAGCATCCGGCCGCGAGCAGCGGTTTGGGCGACACCGTGGAAGTGCCTGTTCATTGACTCAACTCATTTTGAAGCACATTTTTTTAACAAGGCCTTGTTTAACCTGCAGGTGCAGCATGAGATCACGCCCTAAGGGATATTTGAAAGTCACACAAAAGCATGCCAGACCAGATGGACTTGCACTTACCAATGTGGAGATTTATCATAAGCAGTTGAGTGTGCTGCCTTACTCCGCTTCGGTTTCTGGCGCAGTGATAAAACCAAATGAGCAAGGTCTTATTCGCCATCATGCGCTGACGGCCATGGAGGAGCAGACGAACATGCAGCTCACCCAGATCCGGCAACAGATTGAGCTACTGGCGATTCAGGCGAAAGAAATTCAGCACCGCAAGGAGCTTTCTATGATAATCTATGACGCCAAGTTGGGGTTTGCTCCGGTGATCGGGCAAACCTACTATCTCTATGAAAAATCAGATGAAACACACCTGGTATCGATGATTGGACCCAAGGAATGGGGTCTGAAGGGGCCGTACAAAAACTTCATCGCTGCGGTCGTGCTTTTGGCTGACCATACCTGGAAAGAGATTTGACAAGCAGCAGTTCAGTGAGAATTTTGCAGGGACCAGTCATTGTATTCACGCACATATTCATGGATGACTTTTCTCTTCCGGTTCTTTTTGTCTGAATCAAACCGGGATTGGATGCCAGGGTTGTCGCCAAACAATTGAAGGACCTGGCGGGTAACTTCCTTTGCCGTCATTTGATCATTGACGACAGCAAAGAAACCGGAGCTGGCACCTATGAAGACTAATCCTGAATCATCTTTTTCCAGAAAATACCGCATCAGGGAGTTCCGTCCCTGGTTCTCCATGATAGAGTATGTTTTAATTTTTCCGTTTGCCCTGAGGCGGAGGAGCCTGGGTACGGATGGCCCTTCTTTCGTATTGATCGAAATTATCTTTTTTGAATAATAGTATCCTGTCGGATTATTCGTTCCACTCAAGTGCACATAATTGATGTGGTCCGCATAAATTTTCTCGCTCTTCGCCGACGAGGACACCTGGATATGTATAAAAGTTGTAGTGATTCTACTTACACTGCCGTGGAGTGTCTCTCCGGTGGTCAGTACTACCTCATCCTGGGCATTTGCAAGATGCGACAGAGACAGTAGTACTAACCCAAGGGAGAAACGATGAATCTTTTTCATTATACAGCAGTCTAGTTATTCTTTCCGTCAATAATCATGGGAGCCTTCCCGTCGGTGATGATCACTTTAGAATTCGGTGACGTAACAAGTTCTTTCAATACCTGAATGCTATTCCACTTTACCATTATTTCGGTAAGGCTTTCAGAGATTGTTTTGTTATAGTTCCTGATCGCCTCCGCCTCAATTTGCATCCGTTCCGCTTCCTTGTGTTGCTTGGAGATGATGAACTCCATCTGTAAGGATTCCTGCTCAGCTTTCAGCTTGTTTTCTACTGCCTGGAATATTTGTGGGGGCATTGTAATGCTCTTGAGCAGCACAGCATCTGTGACAAATCCTTTATCCCAAATGCTGGAAGAAATTTCATCGAAGATTTCCTTTTCGATCTTCTTGCGGTCAACAGCAAAAAGTTCCTTGGCATAGTACATGCCACAAATGTGCCTTACCACGGCCCGGAAGTTGCTTTCAACGATTACCTCTTGATAGTTCATGCCGTACTTGGTATACACTTCACGGGAAGCTTCAGGTTTGACGTGATAGAGCAGGGCGATTTCGGATTTTACTGTCAGTCCTTCTTTCGTAGGAACGTCCAGCGTATTGAATGCTTCAACTGTTCGAGTAGGTATCTTCAACACCTTGCTGACAAATGGGTTGAACCAATAGGGTCCTGCAGCCAGGTGATCTTCACTGATCTTGCCCAACGTCTGTTTGATACCTACCTCACCTGGTCTGATAGTAACACACGATGTACACAAAAGGGCAGACAATAGACCGACAATCCATGCCTTGGTTTTCATAATGGTGAAAATTTAAGTGTAAAAGCCGCGTAAAAGATCGTCGCTAGCTGGGAGGTTGATTCACAAGTTGAGAGGGCAAGAAGGTGATTTTGTCACCAGGCAACGACCTATTTATTTTTCAAGGCGCTTAATTTCAATTCGGTCAGTCTCCGCTTCGTGTCGAGTGAAAAGTCACCGTTCATCATCCAGTCGTAATAGGAAGGCTCATCCTTGAGGACCGTGAGCACGCCTTTATTTTTGTGTTTTCCAAAATTGAAAATGGCTTGGTTCTTTTGGTTACGGACCATCCTCCCGGCAAGGTCAATCATGTTGGAGGCGGTGAGTTTGTTCAATTCATCAGGATCATTGGCGAGAACACCTAACACCTTACCATTTGCATCGATGACTTCCTGTTTCTCGTAGCGGGCCACCTGAGCCACCAATACCTCCATTGACGCAAGGGTGTCTGCTTCGGCAGTATGTGAGTTCTCCAGGCTCTTATTACAGTAGAATTTGTAAGCGGCCGCCAGGTTCCTCTTTTCCATGAGGTGATAAATTCGTTGAGAATCAATGATGCGCTTTCGCGAATAGTCAAAATCAACACCTGCTCTCAGGAACTCCTCAACAAGAACAGGCACGTCGAACTTCAGGATGTTGAAGCCGCTGAGGTCAGCGCCTTCAAAGAACTTTGCGTATTCCCGCGCCAGTTCTTTAAAAGTAGGCATGTCCCTTACCTGTTCATTGCTGATTCCATGAATGGCCGTAGATTCCGCGGGGATGGGAATGGTTGGATTAACAAGGTTTTTCTTCTCCAAAAGCTCCCCGTTCGGCATAAGTTTGATTACAGCGATCTCCAAAATACGGTCCTGGGTGATATTCGTTCCTGTAGTTTCAAGATCAAAAAAGCAAAGGGGAATTTTGAGATTCAGTTTCATTCGTATTCTAATGATGGTGTGAACAATCTGGCTAGTTCCTGATGCCCTCAAAGCTTGGAACGGCCTGATAGAACATTTCAGACGTGATGCCAATTTTTTTCAATGTCTCCTGCGCAGCACTTAGGTTCTGGAAGTTGTGTTTCCCCGTAATTTTCACTGGCAAACGTTGCTTCTCTTCCGTCAAGAGCAGCTCTTTCCCCTCTTGGTAGTCGCTGGGATGGGTCTTGAAATGAATGTATTGAACATCGGACCTATCCATTTTGGAAAGTGCTGCCACCACTGAATCAAGTTCAAAATATACAAGCACTCCGCCTTTTGGCGTCGAAGCACCAAACTGACGAAATTGACTGATGTATTCTTCTTTGGTGGGGTATGAATCTGATGGCTGCCACTCGATGCCTGGAATGACCCCGATATGATGCTGGTACTTTAGAAATGAAGGTGTTTTATCGAGTACCGATGCCCTTGCATCCTGACTGTCGATCACAATGAGGGGAGCCATTGAGAGCCTAAGCTGGGTATCAAACCCTGGGACGTTGGCGCTGACCAGATAGTCAAATTTTCTCCCATGAAAATGAAGCACATGCATGATCAGTGCAGTAATCATGGTCTTGCCGTAGCTTCCCACTATGACTACACGTTGCTTATCCTGAGAATGCAGGTAGATGTATTCGGCGAACGAGATAATGGGAAGATTCAGTTCCTGCGCCCTGCTAAGCTCGGCATTACCGGCAGTAACCGTGGGGGAGAGGATAATCTTATTGAGGTCTTTGGTGATATTTTCCGGAAACCATCCGGCTTTCAAAGGCATTAAATTATTTTTCTGGAGTTTTTCCGACGCCCCTGTCGAGAAATGATCGTCGGATCCAGTGACGGAATGTCCAGCCATCTGCAGGGCCAATGCCAAGTCGGGCATCTGGCTGGTGCCAAGGCCGATGAGGTGGAATTTTTGCGACTTCTCCAATGAATGAGGAATAGTTAAGACTTGAAGTAAACTAAAATGTTGATCGTTTGAAAGGGTTCATCATTAGCAGCTTACGAAAATTGAATTACATATACCCAAGCTTTCCCATCAAACAAGTTACAATTAACGGTAAATTTATTCACACAAATCGGTGTTGATGTTAGTAGATTGTTTAGAAGTTGTGGAGGTGAAAGGTTTGCGAACGTGATTCAATCTTTAGGTTTGTTTCCCTTTTACGAAAACACGTACAACAACCACGAAGTATGGAGCAACGATCAACGTCATTGAGGTCAGGCAGCACTAAAATTGCCAAGTTCATTCCCCGCGACATTGCGGAGAATCTGGGCAAACTGCCTCCTCAGGCGCTTGATCTGGAAGAAGCAGTCCTCGGAGCTTTAATGCTGGAAAAGAACGCATTAACAGCCGTCATTGAATTTCTTAGACCCGAACATTTCTATAAGGATAAGCACAAAGAGATCTACCAGGCGATCACTGACTTGTTCAAGTCTTCCGAACCGGTGGATATGCGCACGGTGGTGGCCCAACTACGGAAGAATGGCAAGCTGGAAATAGTCGGAGGAGCTTTTGACATCGCAGAAATAACCTCCAAGGTAAGTTCTGCGGCCAATGTTGAATATCATGCACGCTACATCATCGAGATGGCCATTAAGCGTGAACTCATTCAGATTTCGTCTCAAATTCAGCATGATGCCTATGAGGACACCACCGACGTATTTGACCTCTTAGACCGAACTGAACAATCCGTTTTTGCTATCTCGGACTCAAACCTTCGCAAGAACTATGATACCATGAAGGGCCTGATGACCAGGGCGTTCATGGAACTTCAGGAAAGAAAAAATCATAAAGACGGGCTGACCGGGGTGCCCAGTGGGTTTACCAAGCTCGACCGCGTGCTCAGCGGCTGGCAGAAATCAGATCTTATCATAATTGCGGCTAGGCCAGGTATGGGTAAGACGGCCTTTGTGGTCTCCGCCCTCCGCAATGCAGCCGTAGATTTCAACTTTCCCGTGGCCATATTCTCACTTGAAATGGCGTCCCTGCAATTGGTCAACCGCCTTATTTCAGCAGAAGCGGAACTTGAGTCGGAAAAGATCAAGAGGGGAAACCTGGCAGAATTTGAATGGCAACAGTTGGTCCATAAAACCAACCGGCTATCCGCCGCCCCCATTTTTATTGACGACACCCCTGCACTCTCCATCCTTGAACTCCGTGCCAAGTGCCGGCGACTGAAGGCTGAGCACAATGTTCAGTTGATCGTTATCGATTACCTCCAGTTGATGAAAGGAGATAGTCAGGGAAATCGTGAACAAGAGATTGCCTCCATCTCACGTGCACTCAAGGGAATTGCAAAAGAATTGGAAGTCCCTGTCATAGCGCTATCCCAGCTTAGCCGGGGAGTTGAGACCCGGGGTGGTGACAAGCGTCCACAACTTTCCGACCTGCGTGAATCAGGTTCCATTGAGCAGGATGCGGACATCGTTATGTTCTTGTACCGTCCGGAATACTATAAAATAACCGTGGATGAAGAAGGGCTGCCGACACAGGGTATGTCCGAGGTGATTGTGGCCAAACACCGGAATGGTTCGTTGGATACCGTGAAACTGAAATTCATTGGCAAGTACACCAAGTTTGCTGACTTTGAAGGGCCCCCTCCGGGCGGTAGCGGTTTTGGCAGCATCACGCGCGAGAGTCGCCTGAATACATTCAGGGATGATGTTCCTCCACCCCCCAGGGGCGATGAAGAAATGCCATTCTAACCTATTACACATTTTGAAAGCAGTTGTCTCTTTCTTCTTGCTGCTTGTTCCGGTCATGGCTTTTTCCCAAAGGGAAAAGGTAAAAGCCTACCTTATCACGTCTCACGAATATTTTGAGAAAAAAAAATTCAAGGAGGCTGCCTTGTTTGCTGACTCTGCCAAATGGGCCTCCACATCATCCGGGTCCCGCGAAGACCGGCAGGCCCTGTATCGTTGGTTATCTGAGGTGCACTATGCCAACAAAGAATATGAACAAGCCATGGCTGATATACGTGAAGAAGCTGCCTTTAACGATTCATTGGCACAGCAAGGTTGGCGCGCTGAGCTTGATAGCCTCAATGTCCTCCTGATTGATGCAAAGGCCACCCGGCAAAATGATTCTACCTTGCACACGAAGGAACTTGTACGTATTGAGGAATTGTCCAGGCAGGGTGATCGGAATTCCGTGATCATATTCACCAGCGTACTTGCTTTACTCATTGTAGTAATCCTGGCGCTAAACAGGATGAGAATCGTGGCCCGGCGAGATGAGGAGCGAGCCTTGAAACATCTTCGGGATGTTGAATTGTTTAAAGAGAAACTTTTCGCCGTATTGTCGTTCGATTTGCCGAAATCCCTTACCGCGTTTGAAAATCTGACCTCGAGTTTGTCAAAGGAACTGAATGCGCTCAACAGGGAAGAAAGCCTTCAACTCCTGAGCCAGCTTCATAGCACCTCCGGTGAGTTGAAATCAAGTATCGTCAATGTCATCCATTGGATTGCGCTACAGGCAAATGCTAAACCCTTTCGCCCAACAGCATTTGATGTGCAACTCTTGGCGAACAGGGTGGTGGGAAAGTTCATGCTTTCACTCAAGGACAAACAGCTTACAAGTCAAGTCTTTATTCCTGACCTGCAATCTGTATTTGCCGACGAGGAGATGATTGAAATCGTATTGGATAACCTGATGTCTAACGCAATTCAATTCACCCATAAGGGCGGTACCATTACGGTCTTCTCGGGAAAGAAGGATGGACTAGTCATGGTTGGAGTCAAGGATACCGGCGTTGGAATCAGCGAAGAGAATTGCAGGAAATTATTTGAAATGAGTGAAGACTTTCGAACGATAGGGACCCCGAGTCATAAGGGTGCGGGTATAGGACTAATTCTTGCTAAAGACCTCGTGGAACGGAATGGCGGAAGGATCTATGTCGAGAGTACCGTTGGGCAGGGGAGTATGTTCTACTTCACGTTACCCGAGAAAAAAATTGACTGATGTTCGTTGCGAATGCTATTGAAAATATTTAAGCTTGGAAGGTTACAAGACCCTAGGACTTCTCCGATTATATGAAAGCACTGGTATTAACAGGACCCGGACAGATTACCTGGCAGGAAATTGAAAAACCTGTTCTAGTCCCTGGCAAAGCGCTGGTTAGGATCAAAGCCATTTCCCTTAACCGACGCGATGAATGGATAAAGGAGGGAAAATATCCGAATATCCGGTATGGAGGTACGCTTGGTTCTGATGGCTCCGGAGTAGTTGAATCGGTGGGCGAAGAAAAGGATAGTGAATGGGTGGGTAAGGAAGTAGTGATCAATCCCAATATTGATTGGGGACCCGATCCGGATGTTCAGTCCAAGAAATTTTCCATCCTGGGAATGCCGGTGAATGGGACCTTTGCAGAATACTGCCTTGTGGATGTTGACAGGGTCCAGCCGAAACCCTTTCACCTCGATTTGCTTCAAGCAGCCGCGCTGCCATTGGGAGGACTTACTGCATTCCGTGCGATGTTTAGAAAGGGAGGATTGACGGCCGGCCAGAACGTCCTGATTTCTGGCTTTGGTGGTGGTGTAGCACAATTCGCCTTTTTATTTGCCAGGGCAGCCGGTGCAAATGTCTATGTCACTTCGGGTAGCGACGAAAAAATTGCACGTGCAATCAAGATGGGAGCAAAAGGCGCCTATAATTACAAGAAGGAGACGAACTACAGCGAGCTATGGAAAACGAAAGGTGGTTTTGACCTCGTCATCGACAGTGCCGGTGGAGATCAGATCAACAATTTTATTAAGGTCCTGAAGCCCAATGGGAAAATCGTTTTCTATGGCGCTACCAATGGACTCCCCGCAAAACTTGATCTGTACAGAATGTTCTGGAATCAATTGTCCCTTCAAGGCACTACAATGGGAAGTGATTATGAGTTTAATGAAATGTTAAAGTTTGTAAGCAAGCATCAGATCAGGCCCATGGTGGATTCCATTCGTCCCTTTTCCAAGCTTGCTGAATCGTTTGCCGATATTACTTTGCCGAACAAAGTGGGCAAGATTGTCTTTCAGGTATGAAGATGTCGCTGAGGAAGTGGAATTTGACATACACGAACGAGACGTGAATTTGATTATCGGTCTCACCCAGTAAACTTCCAATCCTGATAGGCAGATTGCAATTCCCTGAATGTCTTCAAATCGTTGACTGCCTTGGCCAATTCCAAACCTTTTTCAAAGACCCATTCAGCTTTCCCGATGTTCTTTTGTTCAATCAATAAATGGGCATAGGGGTAATAGGCTGGAAGGTATGCGGGGTGTGATGTCATAAGTCTTTCAAAAATCCGCATGGACTCAACGGGATTCAGTTTCAAATACTCCAGGGCAAGGGCGTAAAAGTTGAAAGGCTCGTCGGGCTCTTCTTCAGAAAATTGCATCAATTGGTTTATTCTGTCCATGGAAAACATTCAATCAGGTATTCAACCTTTAAACTAAAAAACAAATCATTGGTTTTATTATCTTGCCGGAACGAATATCAGGTTTGATCTAATCCCCTGGCCATGAAGATTTTAGTTTGTATATCCCATGTACCCGACACGACTTCCAGGATCAATTTTATTGACAATAATACCAAGTTTGACTCGAACGGGGTTCAATTCATTATTGGTCCGTATGATGATTATGCACTGGCACGCGCGATTGAACTAAAGGAATCTTTGGGTGCGAGCGTCACAGTAATTAATGTGGGACTAGCCGAGACTGAGCCTACGATCCGGAAAGCCCTTGCCATTGGTGCCGATGATGCGATCAGAGTGAATGCAGAACCGTTAGATTCCTTCTTTGTAGCCACGCAGATAGCTGAGCATGCCAAGGGCTTTGACCTTATCCTAATGGGCCGCGAATCCATTGATTTTAATGGCGGAGTAGTGCATGCCATGGTTGGTGAGATGCTGGGAATTCCCTCGCTTTCGCCCGTGATGAAACTGGATATAGAAGGGACCCACGTGAAGATGGCCCAGGAGATTGAAGGAGGGAAGGAATACGTTGACGCCTCGCTTCCATTGGTGGCTGGCTGTCAGGAGCCCATTGCTGAATGGAAGATTCCAAATATGCGCGGTATCATGAGCGCACGAACCAAACCTCTGAAAGTGGTTGAACCCAAGTCTTTGGACAAACTGCAGATTCTGAAAAAATTTGAACTTCCTGCTCCTAAGGTAGCCGTGAAAATGATTTCAGCCGACAATGTTGGTGAATTGGTGACGCTACTGAAGACAGAAGCGAAAGTCATTTAAGCATGAATTCTTCCCGCATATAAATCTAAGTTTCGGATATTTAATTCAACAGATCATGACATCTCTTGTATTTTTAGAAAGTGCCGATGGAAAGATTAAGAAAAGTTCACTGGAAGCAGTTTGTTATGCCAGGGGATTGGGTGGGTCGGTGGTGGCGATCGCCCTGGGCAGCATCCCGTCTTCAGAACTAGAGTCTGCTGGCAAATATGGAGCAACAAAAGTGCTGCACGCCGCCGACAAGAAATTGGACCATCCGGTGATCCAGGTATTCGCATCCGTGCTGATTCAGGCCATTCAACAAGAGAATGCAGACATATTGATCATGGCAAATTCCGCTTTAGGAACTCCGGTCGCGGCGAAAGTGGCTGTAAAGATCGGTGCCAGTTTCGCATCGAATGTGGTAGATCTCCCAAATACATCCTCAGGATTTATTGTGAAGCGAAGCATCTATACGGGCAAGGCCTTCTCCTATGTGGAACTCACCGCCCCTAAGAAAGTAATTGCATTAAAGAAGAATGCAGCTGAGTTAAAAGAGACGGGTGGCAATGCGACCATCATTGCATTTTCTCCCACTTTAAACGACGCGGACTTTACCACTAAGGTGATCTCAACCGAGAAGGCAAGCACTGAAATTTCCCTGCCGGAAGCCAATATTGTCGTATCAGGTGGTCGGGGTTTGAAAGGCCCGGAGAACTGGGGAATGCTGGAGGCCTTGGCCAAGACATTACATGCGGCGACAGGGTGCAGCAAACCTGTTTCCGACATGGGTTGGAGACCCCACCACGAGCATGTTGGTCAGACAGGCATAAAAGTTGCGCCACAGTTATATATCGCTATCGGCATTTCCGGTGCCATTCAACATTTGGCAGGTGTCAACTCGTCAAAGTGCATTGTCGTGATCAACAAAGACCCCGATGCACCTTTCTTCAAGGCCGCCGATTATGGGATTGTGGGTGACGCCTTTGAGGTGGTTCCTAAACTGACGGCCGCGCTGCAAGCGTCTAAATAATTATCCTTAATTTGTCAATCTGATTGGTCAATATTTTAATATCGCATTCGTTTTAAAGGTGTGTGCCGTTGAAAAAGATTAAGCTCGAAATTCTCGGATTGTCATCCAGCCAGTCTCAAACGAGTTCGTTTGCACTGGTGCTGGGTGAAGCGGAAGGCAACCGACGCCTGCCGATCATTATTGGAATGTTTGAGGCTCAGGCAATCGCAATAGAAATCGAAAAAATCATACCTAACCGGCCGATGACACATGATTTGTTCAAGGCATTTGCGAATGCGTTTCATTTTCATGTGGAAGAAATTGTGATTTCCGACCTTAAAGAAGGTGTCTTTTTTGCCAAGATTGTGTGTAGTGATGGACTGAAGAAATCTGAAGTTGATGCAAGACCTTCAGATGCAATTGCCGTTGGCCTTCGTTTCGATGCGCCGATTTATACTTTTGAGAATATTCTGGCTGAAGCTGGCATCGTGCTCACCGACGAGGAAGATGAAGAGGAGAAAACGGAGACTAAATCCGAGAAGAAGGTGAAAGTAAAAAAGGAGACCTCAAAGAAAGGGGACGATTACAAGAGCTATTCAATCGAAAAACTTAATGACCTCCTCAAAGACGCGATCGACAAAGAAGATTACGAACGTGCTGCAAAAATCAGGGATGAGCTGGGAAAACGAAACTAGAGCAAAATACGATACTGGATCCTTGACGCTGGTAGGTTTGTCCGGCACCGAGTATCCAGTCTTTATTAACAGGGATTTCTAACAGCAA
The DNA here is from genome assembly GCA_025358885.1 of Cytophagales bacterium. Classification (GTDB taxonomy): domain Bacteria; phylum Bacteroidota; class Bacteroidia; order Cytophagales; family Cyclobacteriaceae; genus ELB16-189. The sequence continues at coordinate 11,820 of JANYHW010000153.1, forward strand.
ATAGTACTCACCTTACCTGGAATGAACATCAAACGCCGTCTCATCATGATGAATTTTCTCCAGTTCTTCATCTGGGGGGCATGGCTCATTTCGCTTGGCGGGTATATGATTGTTACCCTTAAGTTTACCGGTGGACAGGTGGGGAGCATCTATGCCACCATGGGGATAGCTTCCTTGTTTATGCCCGCCTTGCTAGGAATTGTTGCTGACCGCTGGTTGAATGCCGAAAGGGTTCTTGGTGCTTGTCACCTCATCAATGGTGTTCTCTTATTTCTCGCATCCATGGTAACGGACTTCAGTACGATGTACATTATCATGTTGCTCAATGCCATGTTTTATATGCCAACTATTGCCCTCAATAATGCGGTATCGTATAGGGTCCTTGAGAAATTCGAATTTGAAATCATCAAGGTATTCCCGCCGATTCGCATGTGGGGAACGGTGGGATTTGTTGCCGCCATGTGGGTTGTGGATCTATTTGGCTGGACCCTCAGCCCTATGCAGCTTTATGTAAGCTCATTTTCCGCAATCATGCTTGGATTATATTCGTTGACCATGCCAGAATGCCTTCCTTCAAAGGTCAAACAAAACAATTCTTTACTCTCGACACTTGGCCTGGATGCACTTGTCTTATTCAAGAGAAGGAAGATGCTCATTTTCTTCATTTTCGCTATGCTCCTGGGAGCGGCATTGCAAATCACCAACACTTTTGGTGAAGCTTTTCTGCACGATTTTGGCGGATCCTATCCCGACTCTTTTGCCGTGAAGCACCCAGGGCTGCTGATGTCAATTTCACAAATCTCAGAAACACTATTTATTCTTACCATTCCCTTCTTCCTGTTGAAGTTTGGAATAAAACGTGTGATGCTCATTAGCCTATTTGCCTGGGTGTTCCGATTTGTTCTGTTTGGTATTGGCAACCCTGGCCATGGAATTGGTTTCCTGGTTCTTTCCATGATCATCTATGGAATGGCATTCGACTTTTTCAATATTTCGGGCTCCTTATTTGTGAAAAAGGAGGCTGAGGGCAATATGGTAGCCAGCGCTCAGGGAATATTCATGCTCATGACGAATGGCATCGGGGCTTTCGTGGGTGGTATGCTGAGCGGTATGGTAGTGGACTATTTCACTATAGATGGTATCAAGGAGTGGCCAAGCATCTGGTTCACATTTGCCGCCTATTCATTGGTTTTGGGTGTAGTCTTTCCCTTAGTCTTCAGGTACAAACATGATCCGAAATTAGTTGAGAATGTGCATCACTAAGATGAACTTAAACGGGCCCGGCTGGGCGGTTTCCAGACAGACAAACGATTGCATCAAACAATTTCAAAGTTCGCGTTTTCCTCATTGTACATCGTGTAACAGTAGCATATCTTGTAGCTTTGATATGCTATGCGGGGCCTCTTACCTTTCCTGACAATTCTCTCCTTCACATTGTGGCAATGCTCCGTACCAAAAGAGAAAATACCACCCGTTCCAGAAATGAAAACCACCGGAAAGAAAATCGTGATCTACCAGATGATGACACGATTGTTTGGGAACATCAAGACGCTTAACAAGCCGTATGGCACCCTGGAGGAAAACGGTGTTGGCAAGTTTGAAGACATTGATGACAAGGCCCTTATGGGGATCAAGGAGTTGGGGATTACCCACATCTGGTACACTGGAATCATTGAGCACGCTTTGCTCACGGACTATTCTTCCTTCGGAATACCCCTTGACGATGCGGATGTGGTGAAGGGTCGTGCCGGCTCACCCTATGCCATAAAGGACTACTATGATGTTGACCCTGATCTCGCGGTAGACGTGAAGAACCGGATGCCTGAATTTGAGCGACTGGTGGATCGCACCCACCGCCAGGACCTTAAGGTGATCATCGACTTCGTCCCCAATCATGTGGCAAGGTCGTATCACTCTGATGCCAAACCTCAAGGTGTCAAGGACCTTGGAGAGACCGATGTGAATTCAAAGACGTTCGAAGCCAACAATAATTTCTATTATATCCCCGGGCAAACTTTCCAGGTTCCCAGGGGATACAGCTCGCTTGGACCAAATTCATTTCCGACCAAAGATGGAAAGTTTGACGAAACGCCTGCCAAGGCAACCGGCAATGATCAGTTCACTGCAACTCCCGGGGTGAATGACTGGTTTGAGACCGTCAAGTTGAATTACGGTGTGGATTACCTCAACGGAAGAAAGACATACTTTGATTCTATCCCTGATACCTGGAACAAGATGCGCGACATTCTGGTGTTCTGGACCGGAAAACATGTCGATGGATTTCGCTGTGACATGGCGGAGATGGTGCCGGCAGAATTTTGGCACTGGGTCATTCCCCAGGTAAAGGCACTGAACCCTGAAATCATCTTTATTGCAGAGATATATAATCCACATGAATACCGTCACTACATCAACCATGGACGTTTTGATTTCCTCTATGATAAGGTTCAATTGTATGACACTCTGCGACTCTTGATTAATGGTCAGGCGAGCACCACCTGGATACCGGGAATTCAGCAGTCCATGGCAGGAATGAACCATAATATGGTGCACTTCCTGGAGAACCACGATGAACAACGAATCGCATCGCCCTTCTTCAATGGTGATCCATGGAAGGCGTTACCTGCCATGGTTGTTAGCGCCACCATTGACAAAGGCCCCATCATGATTTATTTTGGTCAGGAAGTGGGTGAGCCCGGTTCGGGTGCTGAAGGATTTGGGGGCGAAGATGGAAGGACTACATTGTTTGATTATTGGGGCGTACCGGAATTTCAAAAATGGGTAAATGGTAAAAAATATGACGGCGCCCTTCTTAGTGATGAGCAAAAAGCCTTGCGACAGTTTTATGGAGACATTCTGAACCTCTCCAGGAACAATGCCGCCATTTCATCAGGTGATTGCATTGACCTTACTGCATTCAATGTCGGGTCTAAGAATTGCTCCGACCGAATTGTTGCCTATGCACGGGTAAGCGGTGAGGAAAGGCTGGTGATTGTATCAAGCTTTAACGGCAATCCGGAACACGTCAAGATTAAACTGACAGACGATGTTATAAAAGCATTCGGAATCTCACCTTCAGCACAATACGTGGGGCGTGACCTTTTGCGCAGTGGTGCCGACATCGGACTATCGCCTGAAAGTTCATTTGAGCTGGACATTCCTCCCTATACCTCTTTCATCCTGAAAATCAAGCAGTGAGATGAAAAGGATATTCATAACCATAACCCTATTTGTAATGGTATTTTCATGCCGGGATGATGGAACGAAAGAACGTTGGCCTTATGGCGTCAACTACGAAGTATTTGTGCTTGCTTTTGCTGACAGCAATGGAGATGGAAAGGGTGATTTGCCCGGACTCACGGCAAAGCTCGACTACCTGCAAGATCTCGGTGTTGGTGGAGTATGGCTCATGCCCATCATGCCTTCTCCTTCCTATCATAAATATGATGTTACAGATTACAAGGCAATTGACCCAACCTATGGCACCACAGAGGACTTCAGGAAGTTTGTAAGTGAAGCCCACAAACGCGGTATCCAGGTTATTATCGACCTGATACTTAACCATACAGGCTCAGACCATCCATGGTTTAAGGAAGCCATCAAGGGGAAAAGCAACCCCTATCGGAACTATTATGTTTGGGCCAATAAGGATTCCGTTGCGGACCAAATCTCGAAAAAGACCACTTCGCTTGACTCGGATAATATTACCCAGTGGCACGCTGTTGATGGGGACACCCTATCGGAACACTATTATGGTTTCTTTTATGGAGGGATGCCCGACCTTAACTTCGACAATCCCAGGGTAAGGGAAGAATTTGTGGAAATCGGAAAGTTCTGGCTTACGGAAATGAATGTGGACGGCTTCAGACTGGATGCAGCCAAGCATATTTTTCCGACTGACCGCGCCATCGACAACCATGCATTCTGGATTTGGTTCCGGACCGAAATGGAAAAAATAAGACCGGACGTCTATCTGGTGGGGGAAGTTTGGTCAAAGGCCGAAGAAGTAGCACCCTATCTCAAGGGACTTCCGGCTTTATTCAATTTTGACATGGGTTACGCCATCACATCAGCGGTAAAAGCAGAGAAAGACACTTTTGATCTGGTAGAGAAATACAAAGAGATCAATGATTACTACCGGTCCGTAACGCCCAACTATATTGATGCTACCTTTCTGAAGAATCACGACCAAAACCGAATACTTTCCGAACTAAAAGATGATGAGTCAAAAGCCCGGTTGGCAGCTTCTATTTTATTCACATTGCCTGGCACTCCTTATGTGTACTATGGTGAGGAGATAGGTATGAAAGGACTTAAGCCCGACGAATTTATCCGTGAACCATTTATCTGGGATGAGGATAATAAGGATGCCATGCAAACGTCATGGGAAATTCCAAAGTACTCTACCGACAAGACTGTGGTACCCCTTCGGAAGCAAAGAGAGGATCCAAACTCCATGTTTTCATTTTATAAAAAGTGGATTACCTACAGAAACAGGAACGCCATCCTTACCCTGGGTGAACTTTCCAACTCGCCCATTCATATGCCTGAGATTGTCAGCATGGTGAGGAGCATGGGTAACAAAAGACTTCTTGCCCTGCACAACCTCACTGATTCCGAGATTATCATTCCCCTTCATGAGGTTCCTGAATTTGAAGAAGTTGACTTTATGACCAATGAAGGAATTGCGATTTCTGAAAAGCAAATTAAATTACCTGCCCATAGTTCAGTGGTGTTAAAGAATTAGGACATGACAAACGGACAATTGAGAGTAATCATTGAAAACATTCAACCACAAGTTGATGGTGGATTATATCCTGCCAAACGTACTCAGGGTGAACGTGTAGATGTTACAGCAGATATTTTTTCCGATGGACATGATCACCTGCGAGCAGAGATGCTCTATAAATTTGAGAAAAATGGAGCCTGGAAGAGTGTGGAGATGAAGCCGACCATAAATGATGGCTGGCTTGCCACATTCACTGCCGATGAAAAGGGGTCTTACTACTTTATGGTCCACGCCTGGGTAGATCACCTTGACACCTGGTATGACGGCATCAGAAAGAAAATAGCAGCGCGTATCGACGTCAAGATTGAGCTCATGGAGGGAGGAGAATACTTAAGGGCTGCCGGCGGTGCCAACCCGGGTGTGCAGGCCATGGCAAAGAAACTGGAGAATAAATCAGCCTACTCCGAGGCGGTGAACACCATCCTCAGTGAAGAATTTGAAAAGATGGTGCGTGACTTTCCAATGCGACAGCATGAGACGTCTGGCCAAAAGGAATTCGAAGTTTGTGTAGAACATAAGAAAGCTCTTTTCAGCACCTGGTATGAATTGTTTCCACGTTCAAGCTCGCTGAAAGCAGACAAGCATGGTACGTTTGTGGATACCATCAGACTTTTGCCACGCATCTCCTCTATGAATTTTGATGTACTTTATCTTCCACCCATACATCCGATTGGGAAAGTCAACAGGAAGGGAAAGAATAATTCCGTTACTGCTCAACCGGGTGAACCTGGTTCGCCTTGGGCGATAGGAAGTAGCGAAGGAGGCCACAAGGCCATTCACACTGAACTGGGAACCCTGGCCGACTATCAAAAACTTATTAAAGAAGCGAAGAAATATAACATGGACATCGCTATGGACCTTGCCTTTCAATGTGCTCCTGATCACCCCTATGTCAAGGAGCACCCTGAATGGTTTCGTCAGCGGCCGGATGGGTCGATACAATATGCGGAAAATCCTCCGAAAAAATATCAGGACATCTATCCGTTCAATTTTGAAACTCCAAAATGGAAAGAACTCTGGGAGGAGCTTCGTTCTGTGATTTTTTATTGGATTGACGCCGGTGTGACCATATTCAGAGTAGACAATCCCCACACCAAGCCTATCCCGTTTTGGAACTGGGTGATTGATGAAGTCAATAAAAAGTATTCGGACATCATCTTCTTGGCCGAAGCATTTACGCGTCCCAAGATTATGGCCTCCCTCGGCAAGGCGGGCTTCACCCAATCCTACACTTATTTTACATGGCGTGTAAGCAAGCAGGAGATTGTCGAGTATATGAATGAACTGGTCCACGGACCGTCCCGAAATTATTTCCGCCCAAATTTTTGGCCGAATACACCAGACATTCTGCCCTGGCACTTGCAACATCAGGGCGAAAACATTTTTATCATTCGCCTCGCCCTGGCGGCAACTCTTTCTTCAAGTTATGGGCTGTATGGACCGCCATATGAATTTTGTGAGAATGGCCCTGTCGATGGGAAAGAAGAATATTTCAATTCCGAGAAGTATGAAATCAAGTCCTACGACTGGAGGAAAACCAACAGGATGACCGACATTGTCACGTTACTTAACAAGGCACGCCGGGATAATTCAGCACTTCAATCCACCTGGAATTTGCAGTTCTGTGAGGTTGATAACCCCAACCTGGTGGCCTATCTGAAAGCAACTGATGACCTCGCCAATATCATTATTGTTATTGTGAACCTCGACCAACATGGCAAGCAATCGGGCTATGTGCAGGTGCCTAAATTTCAGCTTCAGTTACGTGACAAAATCAACCTGAAACTCCAAGACCTCATCACGGAGGAGTTCTACACGTGGACACAAGAATGGAATTATGTCGAACTTGAGCCTAACAAGATGCCCTTCCACCTGTTTAGAGTCAATATTCACGAGTCCCAAATGTGATGGCAGCACATAGCAAGAGTGATCCTTTATGGTTTAAAGATGCTGTTTTCTACGAATTGAGTGTTCGCTCTTTCTATGATAGTAATGGAGATGGCATAGGTGATTTTCAGGGCTTGCTGCAAAAGCTTGATTACCTTGAAGACCTGGGCATCAATACGATCTGGTTGTTGCCGTTTTATCCTTCACCCCTCAAGGATGATGGATTTGATATCACCGAACAATGTGATATTCATCCTGACTACGGGTCACTACAGGATTTTAAGGCTTTCCTAAAAGAATCACATCGGAGGGGCATTCGGGTGATTACGGAACTTATTCTTAATCACACCTCCGACCAGCACCTGTGGTTTCAGAAATCCAGGAAGGCGCGCTCCGGCTCACGCTACAAGGATTACTATGTATGGAGTGACACTGCAGACCGGTACAAAGAAGCGCGAATCATGTTTTCGGATCAGGAGACTTCAAACTGGACATGGGATCAGGAGGCCAAGTCATACTACTGGCACCGTTTCTACAGACATCAGCCGGAACTCAATTTCGATAACCCGGAAGTTCAACTGGAGATGATTAAGGTTGCCGACTTCTGGTTGAAAATGGGTGTCGACGGATTCCGCTTGCCATCCGTGCCGTTTCTTTTTGAGGAAGAGGGCACCAGTTGCGAGAACCTGCCACAAACACATGAGTTCCTTAAAAAGCTCCGCTCTCACATAGATAAGGAGTATGATGACAGAATCCTTGTTGCAGAAGCCAACCTTTGGCCGGAAGATGCCGCATCTTATTTCGGTGATGGAAAGGAGTGTCATATGAATTTCAACTATCCGCTCATGCCACGGCTTTTTCTGGCACTTAGAACAGAGGATAGTTATCCCATCATCGATATCATGGAGCAGACTCCGGCCACGCCACCCAACAGTCAATGGGCGTTGTTCTTAAGGAACCATGATGAAATCGGATTGGAAATGGTGACAGAAGAAGAGAAGGATTACCTGTTCAAGGCCTATGCCAATGATCCGCATACGAAGCATAACCTGGGTATCCGAAGAAGACTCGCACCGTTGATGAATAACGACCGACGGAAAATTGAACTGCTCTACACCATTTTGCTCTCCCTGCCGGGAACACCGGTATTGTACTATGGGGATGAAATAGGTATGGGTGATAATGTATACCTCGGTGATCGCTTTGGCATCAGGACCCCAATGCAGTGGAACATGAATCTAAACGCAGGATTCTCCACAGCAAACCCGCAAAAACTGTACTTGCCGGTCATCTCCGACCCTGTGTATCGTTATGAGTCTGTTAATGTGGCCACGCAGGAAGAGAACCTCTCCTCGCTGGTATGGTGGGTGAAGAACGTTATTGCCATGAGAAAGCGGCTCAATGTCTTTGGCAAGGGAGATTTGAAATTCATAGAGAGTACCAATGCCAAGGTGCTGTGTTTTGTGAGAACCCACGAAAAGCAACGGATCATCGTGGTGGCCAACTTGTCGCAATTTTCTCAGGCTACCACATTGGGTTTCTCTGACTTCAAAGACTGTGATATAACCGAGGCCTTTAGCCAGAACCGATTCATGAGCGTGGGTGATGGAGAGTATTCCATCACCATTGGTCCTTATGGATACTTCTGGTTCCAGGTGGATGACCAGGAAAAGAAGGAGCAGCCAGGGGCAAATAGCGAACTCCAGCTTTTCAAAACAGATTCATCCTGGGAAAGGGCATTCAACCATTATGAAGAAGTCAGGACGTTTGAAAGAAAAATCCTTCAACCCTTCATGAAGAAATGCAGGTGGTTTGGCGGGAAAGCCAAGATCATCAGCAAAATGAGCATCCACAAAGTGGTGCCGTTGAAAGTGGAGGGTACCACACATTTTCTATCAATCATAGAGGTGCATTATGTTCAGCGTTTGCCAGAATATTATTTCCTTCCACTGACGTTTGTTCCTTCTGAAGTCTTGCTGGAAAGAATAGAGTACACTGCACAAAGCGTAGTGTGCCGGGCTGAGATACAGAGCAAGGTGGGTTTTATCCTGGACAGCAGCTACGATCGCGTATTCCGCGATTTTCTTTTCTCCAGTATGGAGAAGGAGATGAAAGTCAAAGATGGCGAAGGAGTTCTTGAATTTAATTCAAGTGTATTTTCAAAAATTGATGTCACCAGGATAGAATCGAAGATCTTGAAAGTGGATTCAAGCAACACGGCTATATTGTACAATGACCAGTATTTTTTCAAGTTCTATCGGAAAATTGAAAAGGAAATAAACCCGGACCTGGAGATCGCAAGATTCCTGTCGGAGAATACCAGTTTCAAAAACAGCCCCAAATATTCCGGCAGCGTTGAATATCGGGATGATGAGGGTAAGACCATTGTCTTTGGATTGTTACAGGAGAAAGTCGACAACCAGGGCGATGCTTGGAACATGACCATTGATTCGGTGGGGAGATTCTATGAACGCGTGATGGCCAAAGGCAAAAAGGAGAAGCTTCCCAGGTTGCTGAATAAACCAGCCATTACTTTTGAAGAGGCCCCTGAGTTGTTACAAGAGTTTATTGGAAGGGGATTCTATGAACGGGTTGTCAGGCTCGGGCAGCGAACGGCAGAGATGCACCTTGCCCTCTCATCCGACAATACCAATCCTGCCTTTGCACCGGAGCCTTTCACCAGCAACTATCAGAGGTCTTTGTACTCTTCGTTGAGAAAGTTGCTGCGCGACAGGTTTAAACTATTGAGGCAATCTATGGGCAAACTCAATGTGGAGGCACAACAATTGGCCGAACGGGTGCTGGGGATGGAGGAAGGTATTCTGGAATGCTTCAGCGAGATTTACAAGATCCGCATTAACGGAGTGAAGACGAGAATTCATGGTGACTACCATTTGGGACAGGTGCTATTCACTGGGAAGGATTTTATTATTATTGATTTTGAAGGCGAGCCCGGGTTCAGTTTCAGTGAGCGAAGGCTGAAGAAGAGCCCATACAAGGATGTGGCCGGGATGATGCGGTCTTTTCATTACGCGGCGTTTGGAAAGATATTGCTAAATGAAAACTATCGGCAGCAAGAACTGCAATTTCTTGAATCATGGGCAGAGCAATGGCAACATTATGTGGGCAGATTTTACCTCGGCGCTTACATGGAGAAAATGGGATTGGGGACTGAATTGCCACAAGAGGATGATGTGCTCATCAGGACCTACCTGATTGAAAAGGCAGTGTATGAACTTGGTTACGAATTGAATGGCCGGCCGGACTGGACCATCATACCCTTGCGCGGCATTGAGTACCAGATGAACCGTTATCTTATGGAAAAAGAAAACACCAGAAAAAAACCTTGAAGTAAACAGATATACAACCTACTTGCCAACACACAGCGATAGCCATGGGAAAGAAAACTCCACCAAAAAGTAAATCAGCAAGTGAAGAGAGTTTTAGCCTCCTCACGGACTTTGACATACATCTTTTTAAGTCAGGAAAGCACTTCAGGTTGTATGAAAAACTTGGTGCTCATGCGGCTGAGTATAAGGGCGCGGAAGGTACCTATTTTGCCGTGTGGGCTCCGAATGCCCGAACTGTTAACCTGATTGGAAATTTCAATCAATGGAATAACGCCAAGCATAAGTTGAACTCCCGCTGGGATGAATCGGGCATCTGGGAAGGATTCTTTGCGGACATAAAGAAGGGTGAAGCCTATAAATATGCTATTCATTCCAACACAGGTGAATACCTCGAAAAGGCTGATCCATTTGCATTTTTTGCTGAAGTTCCGCCGAAGACTGCATCCATCGTGTGGGAGACTAATTATCCATGGAAGGATGAGCATTGGCTGTCGGAGAGGAAAAAGCAAATAGGAAAACCCAAGCCGTATTCTGTTTATGAAGTGCATATGGGCAGCTGGAGGCGCAAGCTGGAGGATGGCAACAGGTCGTTATCCTATGGCGAGCTGGCCACAGAGATGGTGAGCTATGTGAAAGAAATGGGATTTACCCATGTCGAGTTTCTTCCCGTCATGGAGCACCCCTTCTTCGGTTCATGGGGATATCAGCTGACCGGGTACTTTGCACCTACCAGCAGGTTCGGTGCACCAGAAGATTTTATGTACCTGGTGGATAGGTTTCACCAGGAGGGAATAGGGGTGATCCTGGATTGGGTGCCTTCCCATTTTCCCGGAGATGCACATGGCCTTTATAAATTTGATGGCACTCACCTTTATGAGCATGCCGATCCGCGAAAAGGTTTTCATCCCGATTGGAGCAGTTACATCTATAATTATGGTCGACCCGAAGTGAGGGCCTTCCTGGTCAGCAATGCTTTGTTCTGGCTGGAGCGTTTTCACATTGACGGCTTACGCGTAGATGCAGTGGCTTCGATGCTTTACCTGGATTATTCCCGGAAGGCAGGGGAATGGATACCCAATGAGCATGGGGGCAATGAGAATATTGAGGCTATTGTCTTTCTTAAGGAATTCAATGAAATCGTCTATGGCCAATTTCCGGATACGGTTACCATTGCTGAGGAATCTACGGCATGGTCTGGCGTTTCACGACCTACTTACCTGGGAGGACTAGGTTTTGGACAGAAGTGGATGATGGGATGGATGCATGATACGTTGAGCTACTTCAAGAATGATCCGATTCATCGCCAGTATCATCAAAATGACATAACATTCAGCATCATGTATGCTTTCACGGAAAACTTTATGCTCCCGTTGTCACATGATGAAGTAGTGCATGGAAAGGGTTCATTGATTGGAAGAATGCCGGGGGATGAATGGTCCAGGTTTGCGAACCTCCGCCTGATGTACAGCTATATGTTCACACACCCTGGAACAAAACTGCTTTTTATGGGTGGTGAATTCGGACAAACGGCAGAGTGGGCACATGACCGGAGCCTGGATTGGCACCTAACGGCCAATGACAAGCACATGGGAATCATGCATGTAGTGAAAGACCTTAATCATCTTTATAAAACAGAGTCGGCTCTATATCAATATTCTTTTGATAATCGCGGATTCGAATGGGTTGACTATAGTGACCGGGAGAACAGCGTCATCATTTATATGCGGAAGGGAGTGGACGCTGAAAATACTCTTGTCGTGGTGTGTAACCTGACACCTGCGCCACGCCACCTTTATCGTGTTGGTGTTCCGACCCGCGGATCATGGAAGGAGATTTTTAACTCCGACGAATTGAAATACGGCGGTAGCGGTGTGCTCAATCAGGCCCTTATGAACACTTCGCCGGTGAAGTATCATGGCAAAGACTATTCGGTGGCCTTTACGTTGCCGCCACTCGCTGTCTCTATATTAAAACTATATGAAGAGGTGAAGGAATTTGAAATCGGGAGCTAGTGAGCTTGAATCATGTTAAGATCCATCAATAATTTCTTTGAATACCATAAACTGAAGTAACGCTTGGCAGACAACAGATACATTTGTATTCACGGGCATTTCTATCAGCCTCCACGCGAGAATGCGTGGCTTGAGGTAATAGAAATCCAGGACAGCGCCCATCCATATCACGATTGGAATGAAAGGATAAGTGCCGAGTGCTATGCGCCAAATACGGCTTCACGCATACTGGACCGGGTAGGGGGTGTAATCAAGAACATCAGCAACAACTACTCGAGAATAAGTTTCAATTTTGGTCCTACACTTTTGTCCTGGATGGAGTTGTTTGATAAAGACACTTACAAAGCGGTGCTTGAGGCCGACAAGGAGAGTATCAAAAGCTTTGAAGGTCATGGCTCTGCCATGGCTCAGGTGTTCAATCACATGATTTTGCCCTTGGCGAATCGCCGAGACAAGGAAACCCAGGTGATTTGGGGCATTCGTGATTTTGAGAGGCGGTTCAAGCGCAAACCTGAAGGTATGTGGCTCGCTGAATCCGCCGTGGACACGGAGTCTTTAGAAATTCTCGCTGAGCAAGGTATACTGTTTACTGTCCTTGCACCACGCCAGGCCAAAGCCACCAGGAAAGTAGGGGAGACAGATTGGAACTACGTCAACGACCAAACAGTAGACACACGAAAGGCATACAAGTGCACCTTGCCTTCCGGGAAAAGTATCGTACTCTTCTTCTATGATGGAAACATAGCTCAAGGAGTTGCCTTCAACGGCCTATTGTATGACGGAAAGCAGTTCGCCGAAAGACTGATCAAGGGTTTCGATGAAGGTGACTCCACGCCGCAATTGGTGAACATTGCTACAGATGGTGAAACCTATGGTCATCACCACAAGCAGGGAGATATGGCTCTGGCGTTTTGTCTTGATTACATCGAGAAAAATCCAGATGTCACCCTCACAAACTATGGAGCCTTTATTGCCAGGTTTGCCCCAGTCCATGAGGCACAGATCATTGAGAACAGCTCCTGGAGTTGTGTGCATGGAGTAGAGCGCTGGCGTGAAAACTGTGGTTGTAATTCGGGAAAGGCAGGGTACACGCAAGCCTGGCGCAAACCTTTGCGCGAATCATTGGATTGGCTGAGGGATGCACTTGCAATTATATTTGAGCGGGAGGGAGTCAAACTTTTCCGTGACCCTTGGGAAGCAAGAAATGAATATATTAAAGTTATCCTTCGGCGCAGTGAGGAGACAGTTAAACGTTTCATTAAAGGCCATGCCGTCGCTGATGTAGATGTAAACAAGGCACTTCGGCTGATGGAGCTGCAACGGCACGCGATGTTGATGTATACCAGCTGTGGTTGGTTCTTCGATGAAATTTCAGGAATTGAAACCGTTCAGGTGATTCAGTATGCCTGCCGGGCCATTCAGCTATCGAAACAGCTTACGGATCAGGATCTCGAAGGTGAGTTTTTGACAAAGATGGAACAGGCACCCAGCAATGTGACTGAATATAAGAATGGTGCGCTCGTTTATCGGAAACTGGTACTTCCTTCAAAAACAAACCTGACCAGGGTGGGAATGCACTATGCGGTTTCCTCCATCTTTGAAGAAGAGCCAGAGAACCTGCCATTGTTTAACTACAAGGCCACGAACGAATTCTTTGTCAAGAAGGAAGCCGGCGAACAAAAGCTGGTCTTGGGTATAACCAAAGTACAGTCGCTGGTGACCCGCTCGGAAAAGAGATTTTCATTTGCCGTAATCTACCTGGGTAAGCATGACCTCATCGGCAACCTGTCGTTGGATTTTGAATTGGATAAGTTTGCAAGCATGCAGTTCCGAATGGTGGACGCTTTTGAAGATGGACGCCTGGGTGATGTTATTAGTTTCATGCAGACTTATTTCGGCCCGGAAAAATATTCAATATGGTCGTTGTTTAAAGAAGAAAAGCGAAAAATTCTGGACACCATTGCCCGTCAAGGGCTTGAGGACATCGAGAGCTCGCTCAGGCGTACCTATAACCGGGACTATCCCCTGGTCAATGCGTTATCCAACAATGATATTCCAATTCCGAATGCTTATAAGACGACCTTTGAGTATATCCTTAATGCAGATTTACTCAAATGTTTCCAGCCGGAGCGCATTAACATTAAGACGTTGGAAAGGATTGTGGGTGAATTAGCACGCTGGAGTCTTAAGATCGAGGATCCTGGCAAAGTCGAGCGGATTGCCGGGGAGAGTATCTACAAGGAACTGCAGCGCGTTTCTGCAGAGCGCGATAATGTAAAGCGAATCCAACGCCTCAATCGCCTGTTCCCAATACTTGAGAAATTCACGCTGGAACCCAATTTGTACCTGAGCCAGAACCTTTATTTCCGGATGTCACTGGATCACAAAGAAGGTAAAGGCACAGTCCTCAGTCCAGAATGGATTGATCAGTTTTCTGTGCTGGGGGATAATCTGGGGATAAAGGTGGAGTAGAGACTAGAGGTCGCACTTGCCTGCGATGAACAGGCGCCAACATTACCTACTAGGCCACAGCCTCTTTAGTCTTCTCCAAATAGTCCCACACTAAACTGCTGGCGCCAAGAATAGGTGCTGCCTGGTTCTGCATGGCAGAGGGTAATACCTTTACCTTGCCGCGAAAGAGCGGCATGAGGTTTTGCTCCATGTGAAAAATAGTGGGCTTGAAAATGAGATCGTCAGCGAGCGACAAGCCGCCAAAGAGAAAAATAGCCTCGGGGTCGGTATGCACTACAGTATCGGCAAGTTTCAACCCAAGAATCCGGCCGGTGTATTCGAATGCCTCCTTGGCAACAATGTCTCCGCGGTTGGCTGCATCGGAGATCATCTTGGTGCTCAAATCCTCG
>JANYHW010000013.1 GCA_025358885.1 Cytophagales bacterium
ATCTCCATCTTTAGTAACCGCCTGGCACCTAGATTCGCATCGGGTCACCAACAACCAATCCCAAGTTCTATATTAGGCTATTGTCGTTGGTCACCTCGAGACGGGAAGACCAAGGACAGATAAAGTGGCCGACAACCCTCCGACCAACAACAGATGAGAACTTTATCCATTAAAAAATGTCCAGCTCTATTAAACACGTGGTCCGAAAGTGACGACTATGGTATATCGTGATCTAACTGATATCCAAGATTCAATTTTATGGCCATGAACCGCATTTTTCCCGGTTTGTTAGCCTTCCTCCTTGTTGGTTGCTCACAAACTTTCTCAGTGAGTACTTACAGGGACCCGTCGGTTGCGGGATTGCTGCCGGATGCACAGCGGGTTGCAGTCGTTGCCTTGTACACCGACGCCTCAATTCGCAAAATGACAGAGGATAAACTGGCGCACCATAATCCTGCATTTGAGGTGACCTACCCCCTCCTTAGCGGCAGTTTAATTTTAGGATATCCCGGCATTTGCAAAGAGTTTTTGCTCAGAAATGGGTTTGACTATGTCTTGTCCATGGGACTCCAAAAGGTTCAAAGGTATCCGCGTCAGACGGTATTGAAGTCATATCGCATTGAGACGAAATTATTTGACCTCAAGCGCAACTGTGTGATCTGGTACTCCGTGACCGAATCGAATTCACCAGACGGATGGTCGATTGCGTCGCTTGAGGTTGTTCAACACGTGGTGGAAAACCTGAAAAAGGAGGGGTTTTGTTTGGCGCTGTGATGCATGGTTTCTTGTACAACATGTCCGGCATTTTGTGTTAACTTTGGCGTTTATTGAAACAGTATGGCCTTTATTGATAATATACTTCAAGTTCCTTCCTATAAGTGGGCCGACAATGACGGAAACCTGGTAAAACCATCACTCAGGCAATTGTGGAGCGAAGCGTTTGCCCGCACCAACATATTCAAGACAAAAAAGAACTGGATCCCTTTTATCAATTGGGCGCTCGCCGTCGCCATGTTGCCATTTCTTTATGCTTTTCTTTTCTATTACTTCTCATGGCCCCTTGTAGCGGTTGCCATAGTATACGCCATGATTATCATGAGCACGCATGGCACAATCTGGTTTCACCGATATGGCACCCATCGCGCCTATACTTTCAGTAACCCGGTGTGGCGATTCATAACCCAGAACCTTGTCTTAAGAACGTTCCCGGAGGAGGTGTATGTAGTCTCCCACCATGTTCATCATTTGAAATCGGATAAACCCGGTGATCCATACAACTCTCACGCGGGGATCATGTACTGTATGCTTTCGGATGTCAACCACCAGCCGATCGCAAAGGACCTGGGGGAAAGTGATTACAAAAAAGTCTCAAACTTTCTCAGCCATACAGGAATTGTTATTAACAGTTATGCACAATATTTGAAATGGGGATCGGTTGCCAATCCTTATTACATTGTCGCTCTTTTATTGGCAAACTGGACTTTCTGGTTTACAGTCCTTACGCTCATCGCTGGACCTGGTTTGCCTTGCGCAATGTTCAGCGGCGCGCTTTTCTGGTATGTGCTGGTTCGTGCATTTAATTACACCGGACATGGTGGTGGCAAAACGAAACACGTCGACGGAGTAGATTTTGATCGAAGCAATTTATCAATCAACCAAATCCGGCCCGGGCTTTTTTCTGGCGAGTGGCATAATAACCATCACATGTACCCGGAAAGTGCCCGCGCCGGATTTCTAAAATACCAGCTCGACCTGGCATGGATTTATATCTATTGCTTGCATAAATTAGGCGGCGTTAGCAAATACAATGACGCTAAGAAAGAATTCCTGGAACGCTTTCCCGATGCACTCGGTAGTACGGTTAAATCAGTCGAGCCGAAAAATTCCCCCGCTGTAGTCCAGCATTGACCCAGCCTTGATGTTAGCTTCCTGAAGACAAGAATGTATCCGCAGTCGAGGACTCGGTTACGTGATTGACCGTGACATATGAGCAATTATTACCTCTCCCGCATTGGAATCCCCTTAATACTGATTCCCTGGGTGCAATTTCTACTTTCCTCATGCAACCTTCCTGCTTGTTTCATCGTCTTTGACAAGTCAAGTTATCGGCTACCAGAAAAATCAAAAATCATGAAACCCATCCTAATCATCCTTGTCTGCCTTACTGCCGGAGTCACCACAACCCTTGCACAAACCAGAATCAAGGCCAGCGAAATCATTAAGCAAATCAATGAAGGTCGCACGGTGGACTATAGCCATGTTGAGATCGAAGGCAAGCTTGACCTGACTGACCTGGAAAACCGGAGGCTTGAACGCGGCTCAAAAGGCTGGCTCGGCCTTGGCGGCAATGAAACATACGAAAGCAATGTGGAAGTATCAGTGAAATTCACCGATTGTACTTTTCTTGGTGATGTACTGGCCTACTACTACATTGAGCACGGAAACACTACGTTCGTCGCCCATTTCGAAAAGGATGCGGTGTTCAGCAACTGCGTGTTTAAGCAAGCCAGTGAATTCAAGTATTCCGAATTCAATGGCGCCGCCACATTCGCCGGATCTACATTTAATGAAGCGGCTAATTTCAAATATGCAGAGTTCTCCAGTGGTCCAAAATTCAGTCAGGCAAAGTTTGAATCTGGCGCAGACTTTAAATACACGGAATTCCCACACGAAACTTCATTTGAGAAGGCAACCTTCCATGGACTTGCAAATTTCAAGTACACCAAATTCAAATCGCCTTTAAATATGGATGACATCGCTTTTAAAGGTGAGGAGGATTTTAAGTACACGAAGATAGACGGGAGAAACTTTACTTCTTATCTGCTCCACAGGTAGATAGATAAGAGAACTGATCGTTGCCTTATGGCAATCATACATTCGGTTAAGCCTAATCCTGTGGATCATATTAGGTATCTTGACCAGCTTTTCACTTTACGTCATGCGAATCCAAAACAGTACGCCAGATGATCTCGCGACAATACTATCCCTATACGATTCCGCCATCGAACATCAGAAAAAAGTATTTACCAAATACTGGAAGCCCTTTGACAAGGAAATGATCAAAAGGGAAATAATAGAAAAGCGTCAGTGGAAAATTGTGATTGATAGTCAAGTAGTTTGCGTTTTCGCAACCACTTATAGCGACCCAATTATCTGGAGGGAAAAAGACACTGACCCCTCTATCTATCTTCACCGAATTGTCACACACCCCGCCTACCGGGGAAGATTTTTTGTCAAGGATATTATAGTTTGGGCCCGGGAATTTGGAAGAAACCAGGGGAAGAAATTTATCCGGATGGATACGTTCGGTGACAACCAAAAACTAATTGATTACTATGTGGCCTGCGGATTTAATTTCCTGGGTCTCACTACCCTAGGTGTGGCGGATAACCTTCCCAAACACTATAAGAATGCCTCCCTAAGTCTATTCGAAATCCCTGTCATTTAACTTCTGTTGGGAGAGGCTCTAATCTAATTCGCGGTATTTTGGAAATTTCTGAATCATAGGCGGTAACTACTCCATATTTTAGCACTGACTCTTCTACACCATTTTGGTCAACATATCGAATCTCATGAAAAATCTATCCATCACAGGCCGCATTTTTTATGGCATAGCCGTTGCCCAGACTGGCATGCAAACCATTTATTACCATGACTTTCCTTATTGGCTAATCCCTCCGAAACATTCCTGGATACCAGGCCTTACGGTGCTGGCGTATATTTTCGGGGCTGCACTTATTCTGGCTGGGGCATGCATGGTATTTGAAAAGAAGCCAAGACAAGCTTCTCTCCTGCTGGGAAGTGTACTGCTGATGATATTCGTTTTCTACTATCTCCCTTATAAATTCCTGGTGAGCGCTAATTATTTGGACCCGATTGGATGGGATAGCGCCCTGAAAGAATTGGCATTCGCCAGCGGCACATTGATTGTTGCTGGCTGCTATTCAGATGAAAATGAAAACAAACCCATCAAGTTTTTGGCTAAGCTGATACCTGCCGGCCCAATTTTGTTTTCCATCGCCTTGCTAAGTTTCGGTACATTTCATTTTCTCTACGCCGAAGGTGTGTCAGGCTATATGCCAACATGGATTCCCTACCCCATATTCTGGATTTATCTGGGTGGTGTAGGATTGTTTGGTTCCGGAGTTTCCATTATCCTGAAAATCAAGACCCGCTTAATCGCAAGGCTTTTGGGGTCAATGATTCTTACGTGGTTTGTTATTCTCCACATCCCGAAAGTAATAAGTGCCCCTGCACCATACTTGCCCGGTGAACTTACGAGCGCATTCATCGCGCTTGCCTATTGCGGAATTGCTTTTGTTATTGCCGGGGCCGCCAATAAAACGGCGTAAAATATTTCCGGGACTCACAGAAATCTTACTCGCTCGCCATAAGAAACAGTGGGAGCATCTCGAAATCTTGATAGATGGGACGGAAGCGCTCCGCATCATAATGCTTGCTTACGTTTACCAATTTCTTCTTGCTCGTGACAATGTCTATCGGCAAGTGATCATAACGACCATTGCGCAACGCCACCAGCCGCCCATGGGTTCCTTTCATGATCAGATCCAGGGCCATCGTTCCATAGGCCATGGGCACAATCGAATCAATGGCGTCGGGGTCACCGCAGCGGACCAGGTAGCCAAGTTTCTGGTTGATGATGTCAATGGTTCTTCCTTTGTTGTACTTCGGTGAAAGTTCTTTAATCTTGGCTGAAATCATATCGCCAATGCCACCGAGTTTCGCGTGACCATATGCATCTTTCTCCGCACCTTCAAACAGCATCTCCCCTCCAGAGAACATGGCGCCTTCAGAAGCAATGAGGATCGAGTAGCGACTTGGGTTTTCCAATCTGTCCGCAATTAGTTTCTCTGTCAAATGTTCGATATCGAAGGGATGCTCGGGAATAACACAGCGATTGGCAGCGCCGGCCATCGTGGGAAGTATGGATGTAAAACCAGCATAGCGGCCAAACACCTCCAGCACCATGATCCGTTCGTGCGAGCCTGCCGAAGTGCGAAGGGCATTGGTCATCGAGATGGTCCGTGTAATGCATGTACTAAATCCGATGCAGTAGTCCGTACCGGGCACATCGTTATCCATTGTTTTGGGAATGGCATTTACCTTAACCCCTCTCTTCGAGAGTTCCACGCCATAGCTCAGGGTGTCGTCGCCCCCGATCACGATCAGGTGATCAATCCCAATCCATTCCAGGTTCTTCAGAATCTCGTTGGTTAAGTCGTTTGCCTTGCCGGAATATTCCCCCCTCAGGTGCTCGGGTACCCTTCCCTGCGAAACATTGCTTGGCTTTGTACGTGAAGAGTGTAGAAAAGTACCACCAGTCCTTGACGCACGATCCACCACGACCTTCGAGAGTTCAATAAAGTTTTCATCGTTGTTTGCCTTAGCATCCCGCACAACATCAACGAGCCCTGCCCATCCACGCCGGATTCCTATCACCCTGAACCCTTCGCGAAGGGCCCTCACAGTAACCGCCCGGATAGCAGGGTTAAGACCGGGAACATCTCCGCCACCGGTAAGAATACCAATCGTTCCCTTTGACTTAGTAGTTGTCATATTTCAATATAGCTTAAGGGCAAAAGTTAACACTTTCATCCGTTTGTTCAATAGGAGGTTCAAGTTGATTGTTATAAGTATTTGTACTGTGGCAGAAATAGTCGCGCGATCCCATCCGATCCCGGCCATTCACCTCCGGCATTAAACTCCCACGGATCATTTCTTTTCTTTCCGGGATATTAGGGTTAATTTCATCAATTGACCTAAAGCCAAGAAATCCTATGAACCGACAAAAGTGGACCCTGTTGTTGATGTTGCTTTGCTTTCAAGCAGGCTTGTCACAGGTGATTAAGAAAGAAACGATTGAACAACTGAAATTCAGATACATCGGGCCTGTCGGCAACCGCGTGAGTTGCGCCATCGGACTTCCGGGCAATGACCTTGTGTATTTTGCCGGCGCAGCTTCCGGTGGGATATGGAAAACTACTGACGGCGGACTCAGCTGGCGCCCGGTCTTTGACGATAAGGCTGTGTCGTCGGTGTGTGCGTTGGCTGCAGCCCCATCCGACCCTGGGATCATGTTTGCCGGAACCGGCGAGAGTTTTATCCGCTCCAATGTCACGATCGGAAACGGTGTATATAAATCAACCGATGGCGGTGAGACCTGGCAACTTTCCGGGTTGGAAAACTCCGGACGGGTTTCAAGGATCGTTATCCATCCTACAAACCCCGATATCATATTTGTCTGTGCCATGGGGCATGCCTATGCTCCTCAAAAAGATCGTGGTGTATATAAATCAGTTGACGGCGGAAAGTCCTGGAAGCAGGTACTCTTCATTGATGAGAATACCGGTGCATCAGATCTGGTAATGGATCCCACCAATCCAAGGATTCTCTTCGCAGGAATGTGGCAACTATCGTTGAAGAACTGGAACCGCACCAGTGGCGGGCCGGGTAGCGGTTTGCATATGTCGACCGATGGTGGAGAAACATGGAAGAAACTTACGGGCAGCGGATTGCCTGAAGGACCCGTTGGGAAGATAGCCTTGACGATGACCCCCGCAGCTCCCAACCGTGTCTATGCCTTGATCGAGACAGGCGATGGAATCGAGACTATGGGTAAAAAACCTGAAACAGGTGAACTCTGGCGCTCAGAGGACAAAGGAAAATCCTGGGCGCTCGTAAGTTCCGACCGCAACATGTCGGGAAGACAGGCCTACTACACCCGCTGTTTAGCAACTCCAGATAATCCGAACGAAATCTATTTCATTAACGCGGGCTTCTTTACCAGCATTGACGCAGGGAAAACGTTGGAGCCCATCGCTGGTTTCCTCTCTCAGCCTTACGGCGACCACCATGACATGTGGATCGATCCGATGAACCCAAAACGCTCAATTGTATCCCATGATGGTGGCGTTTCTATTTCCCACGATCGCACCAAAACATGGAACAGAATTGCCCTGCCTATTGCCCAGCTTTATCATGTTACGGTAGATAACAACATTCCTTACAATGTCCTCACTAACAAGCAAGATGGTCCCTCAATGCGCGGACCAAGTCGCAGTGGCGGCGCTTCCTTCCTTGCTGCCATGGGTGTACCCAGCATTTCTTCCGGCATGTGGCATGAAGTAGGTGGTGGAGAAAGTGGTTTTGCGACACCTGATCCCAAAGATCCAGACCTGATCTACTCCTCCGCATCTGGTACCGGCGCGGTGGGTGGTGTTGTGGTTCGGTTTAATGAGAAGACCCGTCAGTATCGCCAGGTAGAGATCTGGCCTGAGTATGTCCCCGGAACTCCGGCTGCGGATGTGAAGTACCGCTTCCAGTGGACGTTTCCCCTTCTTATCTCACCCCATGATCACAATACAGTGTATGCAGCCAGTCAATTTGTACATAAGACCACAAACGGCGGACAAAGCTGGCAAGTAATCAGTCCTGACCTCACCCTCAATGACAAAAAACAACAACAGGGATCAGGTGGACTTACTCCTGACAACATCGGTGTCGAATATGCCAATGTGATTTCTTCATTCGAAGAGTCTCCCACGAAGCAAGGGTTACTCTGGACCGGAAGCAGCGATGGCCAGGTCAGCATCACGCAGGATGGCGGACAAACCTGGACCAACGTAACGAAAAACTTTGCCGATTTACCTGGACAGGGGGCTGTCAGAAATATCGAAGCATCGCGCTATGTAGAAGGTAAGGCCTTCCTGGTGGTGGATCTTCACGAACAAGGAAATTTTCAGCCCTACGCCTACAAGACGGAGAACTATGGCAAGACCTGGAAGAAAATTGTGAAAGGCATCGAGCCGGGCATTAGCTATTGCCGCAGTATCAAAGAAGACCCGATACGAAAGGGGCTTCTTTATCTTGGCACTGAAACTTCCCTGTATATCTCATTTGATGACGGTGAAACGTGGCAGACCTTCATGAACAATTTGCCGCATACACCTTACTATTGGATCGAAGTGCAAGAACACTTCAACGACCTGGTGATCGGTACCTATGGCCGCGGGGTGTGGATCCTGGATGATCTCACTCCCATTCAGCAATTGCCTGTCACTGCCGCGGACACAAAAGCAGCCCTGTTCAATCCGAAAGATGCCTATCGCTTCCAACCGAAAACAAGCAACCTTCAATTTTTACCTGAACCCTCATGGGGATTTGATCCTCCTTATGGCGCATCCATTAACTACTGGACAAACTCCGACAAGGACAGTGTGAAAATATATATCACAGGATCAGCCAACGACACGATCCGCACTTTCAAACAAAAAGGAAGGATTGGGATTAACCGCATCTGGTGGGATCTGCAGAACAAACCCACCAGAGACATGATGATGCATACAACTCCTGTAGGCGCCGATTGGGTGGCGCTTGACAAAGAACGCAAAAGACCCGCCCACGCAGGTCAGTTTAAGTCCTACCTGATGCCCCCGGGGAAATATAATGTGATCATGACCACCGGAGACCAAAAATTCAGCAGCACCGTAAACATCCTGAAAGATCCTCACTCCGATGGCACCCTGGATGACATCAAAGCGCAGACAGAAATGCTCGCGACGATTTATAAAGACGCTAATACTATGGCAGACATGGTCAATGAACTTGAAATCATCAGGCGCCAGGTGTACGACTTGCGTGATATTTTAAAAGCCAATAGCAAATACAAGAAGCTTGTGGCCTCAGCAAGCAAACTGGATACTGCCTTAATGAAGGTAGAGTCAAAGTTGGTGCAGCTAAAATTCACCGGTACCGGGCAGGACGATGTGCGTTACCCTGAAATGCTTTCTGGACGATTGGCTTACCTCGGCGGCGCAGTTGCAACGGCAGATTTTGCACCCCCTGATCAGCACAAGGAAGTATATTCCCTTTTGAAAACTCAGCTTAACCAGGCTCAAAACGACATGGATGCCTTGCTCAAAGGGGATGTGGCAGCGTTTATGAAGCAACTCGATGACAGTGGTATCAAACCTATTGTTACCAATTGGAAGAAACCATAAAGTCAGCAATCGTTTGGGTGGTGGTCCATCCGGACGATACCTCTATACTCAAGGTGAGTTTGGCACAGTTGTGCCTGGCGTGAGAATTCAAAACATGACCCCCCCCAATACAATGATTTCACCAGATTCGATATTCCAAGGATATATCCGCAATTCCAGCCTCAACGTCTTCTCATTCCTTATTTGTCTGAACCTTCTTTCCGCCTGTGCACCCAAGGAAAATAAAAAGGAAACTCCAACACCAGGTTCGCCAGTAATATTGCCGGATGCACCCAGAAATATCGTGGATAGCATCAGAAAAGAATTTCCTGGGGCTCAACCCGTCCATGCTCTTGCGGACTCGCTCCTGGATTTTGTAGCTGCCAAGTATGGAATAACTGCCGACCAAATACTCCTGGGCGCCTCCACCTGCGTCGATGATATTATCTATACCAAGAATTTTCAGGCTCATCGTGAACTTAAAGGACCTTTTCACCTGGGAGGATTGGCAGGGCTCCCCTTTACAGGAATTTCCGGGCTTAGCGCCTTTGCCCATCATATCCCTGAAGATGGAACCATGATGCTAGAGATTTCGCCTCACATTGGCTACTCGAAAGATAAGGGTTGGGGCTACGTGCTTCGACCTGGTCAACACGACCCAAGTACATGCTGCGGAGCCCTCATGGGTACATTGCAAAAGTTAGAGAAAGGGACGCTTAAACAAACCGAGCCAACGACAGAAGATTACCAGGGGATAACTATTGACAACAAGGTTTTTAAACACTCGAAAGAAATTATGGCCGACGACTACCCATTGGTAGCCATGACTAAAATCACCTACCAGGAGGCGGAAGAACAAATACTTCGTCAGATTCGGTCAGTAGAGATAGAGCACACAAAATATATTGTCATCATGGCCGGCGTGCTGATCAACACCGATTACATGTATACCGACTACTGGTGGCTAAACCATTTCCTTGTTTATGATGTGAAGAACAAAGTTCTTGTAGAAGACAAAAAACTTTCGATCACCCCATAAAGTTCGAAATACCTGAATTGATGGCTTAAGACCACCACCCGATGACTCGTACTATGCATATAACTGCTTTGCCAGGACCTATTTCAAATGGCACCAGGTTTCCATAGCTTTCCTGAATTCAATCAGCCCTATGAACACCCGACTGCGCTACGCTTTAATCGCTCTTACTATAGGCATGTCAAGTGACCTATCCATAGGTCAGGACTTTCAAAAAACATTATCCTCCGTAAATCCCGAAGAAATCAAAGCGACAATGACTTTCCTGGCGGACGACCTTCTCGAGGGCCGTCAACCGGGAACCAGGGGCTTCGCCATCGCTTCAAAATATGTTGAAACCCAGTTTATGGCACTCGGGCTTCTTCCAGGGGTCAACGGAAATACATATGTTCAAAAAGTGCCTCTCCGGAAAGGAGTTATTGATGCAAGTCGCAGCAGTCTCAGTTTAATCATCAATGGCAAAACCGAAACATTAACATTAGGCAAGGAGTTTCTTCTCAGTCCTTACTTTCTTCAATCGGAATCCGCAGTCAAAGCCTCTTTGGTATTTGCTGGCTTTGGTGTGTCAGCACCCGAACTTGGGTATGATGACTATAAGAGCATCGATGTCAAGGGAAAAATAATTGTCATCCTCAATGGTGCCCCTACAACCTTTCCATCCAATGAGCGGGCCTATTTTTCATCAGCTTCAAAACTAGCCACGGCCATTAAGCGCGGCGCAGTAGGTATCATCTCCATTAGCCCACCGACAGACATCCGCACTTCCTGGGACGCTTCGGTGCGCAGGACCAGGCAAGGAGCATTCAAGTGGCTCAACGCCCAGGGCGAGCCCGTCAACTCAAACGATGAATTGAAAGCTGTAATTAATTTTAATCCTGCTTTTGCAGAAAAACTATTCTCGAATTCAGGAAAAAATATTCAAACAATATATGACAACGCCAAAGCCAATGTGGTTCAATCATTCGCCTTACAGGCGGACGCACAGATTGTGGTCAAGACAATCCACAGTTTTGTAGAAAGTTCAAACCTGATCGGTGTTCTGCCCGGTTCGGATCCTGTCTTGAAAAATGAGTTTGTTGTCTATGCGGCCCATCTTGATCACTTTGGCATTGGCACGCCCGTAAAAGGCGATTCTATTTACAATGGTGCTCATGATGACGCGTCCGGGGTATCCATACTGCTGAGCATTGTCAGGGCATTTCGCTCCATGGCATCCGCTCCATCGAGGTCCGTAATTTTTGCAGTGGTTACAGGCGAAGAAAATGGTTTGCTCGGCTCCGATTACTTCATCAACAACTGCACAGTGAATAGTAACAATGTCGTTGCCAACCTTTCAATTGACATGCCCTTCTTCTTTCATCCTGTTCTCGACATCGTACCCTATGGAGCACAGCATTCCAGTCTTTCCGTCCAGGTAGACAAGGCCGCTGCTATGTTGAATCTGAAGATCAGCCCCGATCCATTCCCTGAACAGGTGGTCTTTATCCGAAGCGATCACTACAGTTTTATCAAGAAGGGTATTCCGTCCTTGTTCATTAAGAGCGGATTCATGACTGTTAAAGAAGACTTACAGGACAGACCAAAGACAGATATCGGATGGAGAAGCACAGTTTACCATACACCGCAAGACGACATGAGCCAGTCCTTTGATTTCAATGGTGCCGCAACCCATGCGAAGGTCAGCTTTCTTATTGGATACTTTGTGTGCAATGCTCCTGCACGACCTGCCTGGAATCCAGGGGATTTTTTCGGCGGGAAGTTTGGCACGAAGTAAAATCTAAATTCCTAAGTATAACCACTATGGCAAAGTATAAACTATCATTACCCCATCAGCGATTTGTATTTACCGGGATAGGAATTATTCTGGGTGTCCTGGCCCTTCTGATGCCATTCTGGGATGTTGCTGCACCTGCAGATTTTATTGGAAGCCTGCTGGTGTGGGCAGCCATTTTAGAGATCATCCATGGCTTCCGTCGCGCCGAATCTGAAGCAACAAGATCAGCCTGGATCAGCGGATTAATCACACTCATTATTGGCACCCTCATGCTTAATAATATCCTCTTTCAGCGCAAGCCGCTGATCGATTTTATCCTGATTTTGTTCGGGATAGATGCATGTCGCTATCTCTACTCCTTCTTCAGGAGCCGTAGCTCCGGAAAAATTTCGTGGACTACCCTGCTCTCGGGGCTAGGCAATGCGGCTGTTGTGATCATTGTCTTGCTGTTCAGAGGCAAAGGCCTGGAGTGGGTAATCTCTGTAGCGGGTGCTTTTAGAATATTCGGGACTGTATTTAACCTCTATTCGGCGAAGACAGGCACGTTGGAAAATGTAGCAGAGGATGTAATCGCAAGTATGGGGGAGAAAGGAAACAAGGAACTTGAATCACTGGCCACAAAATTAAAAGAAGAATCTGAGCTCAGGGCCCCTATCGATAGAGGGTGGATCATTTCATTTATTGTTATTCTGTTTTTTATTCACCTCGGAAGAATGGGACTTGACCGGTCGAAGCTTGGAATCGTCTCTCCAGTCGTTGCCGTAGTCGGGGATATGTTCATCGCTCTCATTTTTTCGTTTGCATTCATTGGCCCGATCAGGAGTGTCTTCAAACGCACCACCGGTTTGTTTTCGGTGCGCTTGTGGAAGTGGGTTCAAAAAGTTCCTGAAGGGGAAAGAAGGAAGTTGGGTTTGCGCGCATTGGCAAAAGCATGGTTGACACACGATTTACGGCGGACGATCGCCTTGAGAAGGTCTGGCTATTCAGCCCTGACGGCATTTAGGAATGGGCTCAGGATTGGTCTCCCCTTCGCCGCTTTGCTCGCTGCCGTAATGCCTGTCCTCGGCATGAGTTGGTATTTCGACACAGAGAATTGGGCATCGGGTGTGTGGGATGGCTGGGCTGGCTCCAGGGCAGAGGTGTGGCGCAGCGCCATGATCAGAGCCACGGGGGAAGAGATCGGCCCCGCGGCATTTCAGCTCCATCCGGCTGGAGTTAATGATACCACTGATTTTTCATTTGTGGTGATTGGCGACACTGGTGAAGGTGATCCCTCTCAACATGTGCTGAAGGATCAATTGCTGGCTGTATCCAATAAACCCGATATCAATTTTGTTGTCGTCTCTTCGGATATCATTTATCCATCAGGGGCGATGAGGGATTACGAACGAAAGTTTTTCCTTCCCTTCAAAGGAGTAACGAAACCCATTTATGCAATTCCAGGCAATCACGACTGGTATGACGCTCTGGACGGATTTGTAGCTACATTTTTCAAACCGGCGGCGGCAATGAAAGCCATGGAAGCAAGGGCGCGAACAGACTTAAAACTTAAGAGCCCCAACATCGAAGATCTGCAGGATGTGGTGAATCAGGCAACCTTTCTCCGACGTGAATATCAATTGGATGTTGGTCATCAAAATGTGCCTTTTTTCCAGGTATCGAATGACTACTTTGTCTTGTTGACCATTGATACGGGAGTAAGACGGCGATTGGATTCCTTAGAACTGGCTTGGGTGAAATCCGTACTGAAAAGTTCTAAAGGAAAATATGTCATGGCCCTTCTTGGTCATCCATTTTATGCCATAGGAGAATACCAGGGAAATATGAGTCCTGAATTCCATGAGTTGCACGAATTGCTTCGTGCCTATAAAGTGCCACTGGTCATGGCCGGCGATACCCACGATATGGAATATTATAAAGAGGCACCGGATGGCAACAAAGGACCGATCATGCATCATTTTGTAAATGGTGGTGGTGGAGCCTACCTGAGTATTGGAGCCTCCATGGCACCTAAGGATAGCAGGCCAACGGATGATTGGGCAATCTATCCGGCACGAGGGCCTTTGATGCACAAGATAGACACCCTCACCCCTCGATGGAAGTACCCCGCATGGGTCTGGTTGAAGAAGTATAACGGATATCCCTTTTCAGCTGAATGGCTGTCTGCGGCCTTCGATTACAATCAGGCGCCCTATTTCCAAAGTTTCATGGAAATAAAAGTCGAACGGTCCCACAAGAGGATCCGGTTGATACCGTACGGCGTACATGGACAACTCAGGTGGAGCGATCTTGAGTATGGTGGAAATGTGAGACCTCCTGCTGCCACCGACAACAGCCTGGTTGAGTGGGTCCTTCCCATGTAAATTTTTATCAAGATTTGGTATTCGGGGGCAACCGCTTGACCACAACCGCCGCCGTTGGAACCAACCCTTTCCCCTGAACTAAAAATGCATACTTCAGGGCGGAAACATTTTACTAACTCACAACAAATTTCAGCCAAATGAAAAAAGCACTCCTCCTTCTGGCGTTTCCAATCATCTTCGCCTGCTCTCCCAAAAAGCAGGAGGTCAAGACAGATTCAAAGCCGCAACTGGACAGCCTGATGAAGAACTACTACCAGGACTTGCTAAGGCTATCACCACTGCTTGCTACAAGCATTGGCGATAACCGCTATAATGATTTGTTGCCCAACACGCTTACCGTGGAGCATCGTCAGCAAGTAAGGTCATTTTACGAAAACTACCGGGATCAGCTCAAAGTCATCGATCAGACCAACCTGTCTGAAAATGATCAATTGAGTTATGAACTCCTTGTCTACAATTGTGATATGGAATTGGAGGGACTGCAGTTCAAAGATTATCTCATGCCAATTTCGCAAATCAGATCCATGACACTCACTGTGGCGCAATTGGGCAGCGGAACAGGCAACCAGCCGTTCAAAACGGTAAAAGATTACGACAACTGGCTGGCGCGCCTGAACAAATATCTGGAATGGTGTGACACTGCCGTGGTAAACATGAAAAAAGGAATGGCATCAGGTTATGTCATCCCCAAGGCCCTCACCATTAAAGTGATTCCCCAGCTGGCCAATTTTGATCACGGAGCTCCAAAGGATCACCTGTATTACACTCCAATTAAAAATATTCCCGCCGACTTCTCCGCTGAAGATAAATCACGCCTTGCCAAGGCATATGAAGAAATAATTGGAACCCGAATTATTCCCACTCATGCCAAAATGAAGGCCTTCATTGAAAAAGAATACCTTCCCCTGTGTCGTGAGACTTCAGGAATTGATGCCATTCCTCAAGGAAAAGAATTCTATGCCTATGCCGTTAAGAGATACACCACCACCTCCAAATCTGCAGACGAGATATTTGCATTAGGCAAAAGCGAAGTAGAGCGGATTTCGAAAGAAATGGAGGTCATCAAGGATCAAGTAGGGTTCAAAGGCGATTTGAAATCATTCCTGGCTAACCTTCGGACCGACAAGAAATTGATGCCATTCAAGAACGGGGATGAAATTATCGCCGCGTACAATGCCATCCACACGAAAATGAAACCCAATCTCATCAAGCTTTTCGAAAAGGCGCCCAAGTCATCTTTCGAGGTCAGACGGGTGGAAGCTTATCGGGAAGCCACCACGGCCGCAAATTACATGCAAGGCACGCAGGACGGTTCACGGCCAGGAATATTCTATTTTCCAGCGGTTGACCCAACAAAGTACAGTACTGTGGGGATGGAAGATTTATTCCTTCACGAGGCCATACCTGGACACCACTACCAGATCATGCTGACGATGGAAAACAAGAGCCTCCCTGACTTTAGGAAATTTTCCAACTATGGCGCCTATGTCGAGGGCTGGGGACTTTACACAGAATCGCTGGGTAAGGAACTGGGGCTATATGAAAGTCCATATTCTTATTTTGGAATGTTGACTGCCGAGATGCACCGTGCAATCAGGCTGGTGGTGGATGCTGGCATGCACTCACAGGGCTGGACACGTGAACAGGCCATTCAATACTCAAAGGATCATGAGGCCGCCAGCGAGCAGAATATCATTTCAGAAGTTGAACGTTACATGGCAAACCCCGGACAAGCGCTATCCTATAAGATGGGTCAATTAAAAATTCTTGAGTTGCGTGCGAAAGCTGAAAAAGAACTAGGAAGTAAGTTTGATGTGAAGTTGTTTCACAACCAATTGCTTGACTTCGGGTCACTACCGCTGAGCACGCTGGAGAAAAAAGTCAATGACTGGATTGAGAAGACAAAGGCAAGCCTCTAGAGTAATCCTCAAAGTAGAATTGAACCGCCCGGCGTGCAGTTTAAGTCAGCCTGGCCATTCCCGAAAGGCGCACATTAATCTTAATGGAAACACACAAGTCATCCAGATGTTAATCCTTGATGCATCTGACTGAGCAACCCAGAACTTTGGATACATCCCCCACTGCCATTCCAGGACTATTGTTTTTTAGAACCCTGTAGTCGGCGTTTGTTGACGAAGTCGCCGTGCTGGTCCACCAATAGCCTGTAGTACCCATGTTGAAGAACGACCCATCATTATATCGATGCCCTCCGGGTAGCGCTGTAAATCCGCTTTCGTTTGTAGCGGTCGTATTTGGATCGAGCCAATGCGACGTGCCTGTCTCTTTCATTTTGCTTCCGGCGACAGCCAATCCTCCCAGGAAATCTGAAAGAATTGTCCACTCATCATCCGATGGCACATGCCAACCTGCAGGGCAAAGGTTGCGGCTGTCTGTAACGGCATAGGCATTGTAGAGTCGTCCATATATATCACTGGAGGAGACGGAATTGTTATAATCGGCATAGGCAGACTTGGTGAGACTGGTCCAATCTGTCCCACTGGTCACATTAAGTATGGGATCTCCATTCCGGAATATAATTACATTCAGGTTACGGTCCATCCATATTTGAGCACCAATCTTGATCGAACCAGGTAAAGTAGTAAATGACACTTCAGTGCCATAGGCTGTGCCCTCATTGTTGGTGGCATAGGCTCGAACATAATAAGTTGTGTATCCCGTAAGTCCTGCAAGCGAGCTGGAAAAAGTGGCCGTACCCGCGTCGACCGATTTGGAATTTGAGGTCAGTGGCGTTGGGGAGGTATTCCAGCAAACTCCCCGCATTGTCACCGGTGAACTACCTTCTGATCCAACAATACCACCACTCACGGCCGTGTTTGTGGTAATGGAAGTAATAGCTGCTGTTGAAATTGATGGTAGTTGAATAGTGACCTCCTTCTTACAACCTGCAACCATCACCAAAACATTGACAGCGATTCCAATTACACAAAACGAAGAGTTGCTATTCCATTCCATACAACAATACCATTATATAGAAATCAGGAAACTGAGGCTTAAACAAATATCCTCAAAAAGGATTGGCAATCTCTTTAGTATTTTTGGGCATGAAGGGTATACTTTTCTTTTTCTTTGCTTTGATCCAAGCATTTGCTTTCAGTCAATCAAGTGTGGTGAGTGTTGCCACTCAACACAACAACCTCAGTCGCAATGGCTGGAATAGGAATGAAACTATTCTTACAACAAAAAATGTAAGCAAAACTACATTCGGAGTATTGTTCACAAGGGCTGTAGATGATGAAATCTATGCTCAACCTCTCGTGGTCGCCAAAGTTGTTAATTTCAACGTCCAGCATACCATGGTGTTCGTGGCGACGGTAAACAACACGGTATATGCATTCGACGCCGACATCCTCTCTGCATCGACCCCCTATTGGCAAAAGAATCTGACCCCTTCAGGAGCCAGACCCCCAAGAAGCAGCGACATGACAGGCGCCTGCGGTGGTACCTACAGTGACTTTAGTGGTAACATCGGTATTGTGGGTACTCCCGTAATCGATACTGTGTCACAAACCCTTTACGTAGTGGCCAGAGATGTTCAGGGTGGAACATACCACCAGTATCTGCATGGGCTTGATATTCGCACTGGCGATGAAAGGCCCAATAGTCCGGTACTGATCTCGCCACAAGTAACTGGAAATGGTATCGGTTCCACAGGCGGGATTATTAGTTTCAATTCTCAAAAGCAAAATCAACGTCCTGGATTAATGCTCCTGAATGGGACTATATATGTTGGGTTCGCATCTCATTGCGATTGGAACCCCTACCACGGATGGCTTTTGGGGTACGATGCCACCACCCTTGTACAAAAAGTGGTGTACAATACTTCTCCCGAAGGCGAGGAGGCCGGAATTTGGATGAGTGGAGCCGGTCCGTCCGCCGATGAACTTGGGAACATCTACATCGCCACAGGCAACGGAACCGTTGGCATTTCAAATAACCCAAGCAGTCTGATCAACCGGGCGGAAAGCGCACTCAAACTTACCGTGTCCGGGAACACCCTCTCCGTGGCGAGTTTCTTCACACCCAATAATTACAGCGTCCTGGAAAAATCTGATCTGGACTTTGGGGTTACTGCAATGATGTTGATTCCCAATTCAAATTATGTCATTACGGGTTCGAAGGATGGCTACCTTTTCTTGCTCGACCGAAACAATATGGGTGGATACAGCGCTTCCGGGAACAATGTTCTCCAGACGATTAACATTGGCAGGAACCAGTTTCTTAGATCATCCCTAAGCTACTACAAGGGATCAGCAAAAGAATTTGTGTACACCTGGTCGGAGAATGCTCCTCTCCTGGCTTTGCCCTTCAATCGCATCAGCAATACCTTTGATGTGCCTAATGCAACCGTCAGCAATGCTGTGGGTCCTGTGGGAAACAATGGTGCATTACTGTCAGTCTCCTCTCGCGGATCAATTGACAGTACTGCTATCCTTTGGGCTTCCCATGCAAGTTCTGGAGACGCTATTCACGCAGTTCGACCTGGCATCTTGCGGGCCTTCGATGCCCTGGATGTAAAGCTAGAGTTGTGGAACTCCTCCATGGATGCTAGCGACAATCCCGGTAACTATGCAAAGTTCGTAAACCCAACCATTGCCAATGGTAAGGTCTACCTGGCTACATTCTCCAATAAACTGGTGGTGTACGGCCTGGTTAAGAAGATAATCACAGGCCTTGACAAGCAAAAGGAAAGTGACCCACAGGTTTTTCCAAATCCAGCCCCTGAACAATTGACCATTCGAAAGGGTGTAGACAGAATTCAGGAAATTTCAGTAATTGATATGTCTGGCAAATTATTGCGAAGCCTGACAGAAAGGGATGATCCAACAGAAGTCACAATACCGTTTGCGGATATTCCCAAAGGGCTATATGTTGTATCGGTGAAGACTACCGGGGGAATCTATCATTACAAGATAGTTCACTAGACCTGATCAAGAAGAATCATAGCGATAAGCACTCAAACATGTTCATGTTGACAAGTCCCCAACACTGGCCTAAGCTATTGGGCTAGTCCTTGATGCACCTTACAGAACAACCCAGACCTTTGGCTACATCGCCAGTGGCAACCGCCAGCGTACTATTTTTAAGAAGCCGGTATTGTGCGTTTGAAGCGGAGGTGGCTGAACCCGTCCACCAGTAGCCAGCGGTGCCAAGGTTGGCAAACCCGCCATTGTTGTAACGAACTCCGCCAGGCAATGCTCTGAATCCACTTTCATTTGCTGCTACCACATTATCCCCTTGCCAATGGAAAGCACCAGCTTCTTTCAGCTTCCCTCCTGCCAGCACCAGTCCACCCAAATAGTCTGTGAGGATGGTCCACTCATCATCTGTGGGAATATGCCAACCTGCAGGACAAAGGTTCCTTGAGTCGGTAACAGCATACCAATTGTAGAGTCGTCCATTGAAAACGGAATTACCATACATATCCTTTGGGGAAACGGAATTGTTATAATCGGAATAGGCCGACGTGATGAGACTGCTCCATTCTGATTCAAGCGTGACATTCAAAATCGGATCACCGTTGCGATAAGTTGACACATCCAGGTTTTGGGCCATCCATGTTTGAGCACCTATGGTGATTGATCCGGGTGGTGCAGTGAAAGAGACCTCATTGCCATAGACTGTGCCATCGTTGGTGGTGGCATAGGCCCTCACGTAATATACTGTATTCTGTTGCAGGCCATTAATTGTACTTGTAAAATCGGGAGCCTTGGTATCTCTGGTCCTTTCGTTGTTAACAGTAGGGCCAGGAACTGAATTATAACAAACTCCATGAGAAGTCACCGGCGAGCTGCCTTCTGTGACAATCCTGCCACCACCAACAGCATAATTAGAGGTATACGTTATCTCTTTTGTTGTAACACCCGGCAATAGTGAGGCAGGTTCCTTTTTACAACCTACGGCAAGAATGAGCAGAACAAGGGCCGTACCCGATTTACAATGCCAAGGTTGAATAAGCCAATTCATGTCATTAGATCAAATTATGACATTAAGATAGACTTCAGCAGATAGTTAAAGTTATTGAAAATAGACTCAGAATCCTATTCGTGCCTGTGCAGCAGTTCATGGAACACTATGTATCAAATTGAGCAGCGATAATCAAACTAATCATTCCAATGACGAGGCTAAGAGGTGAATAAATTCTTGTGTCATTTCTTGCAAAGAGGCTTTGCCTTTCTGTCTTGAAAAAACCAATAAACCTGAAGTCGCCCAAGGCTCGCAAAATGAAAATGACAACAATAGTCCAGGTACCTCCTCGTATGATAGTTCTGTCAATTCCATGATGAGCGGGAAGGTTTCCTAATGTGATGAGCGCAAATAGAATTAACCCACACGCGACGACAAGGGTTGAAGCTGGACCAGGACTAAATAGCGGTCGACCATCGGACCTGGTGGGTACTGCAGCTCCACTCCCAACTTTACCCCCTATAGCCCAAAATATATGGAGCATAGCTAGCAAGATCAGAATAGAAGCATTAATAATGATGAGCGTCACCATGGTTACCTGCATCTGTGGTCTTCAGTCAAGCGTACACTATACTTCATGGAGTTGTTTGTCAGCCTTGATAAATAACCATAGACTGGCACTTATGATGAGGATGATTCCCAGTATTATCACTGGCAAAGAATAGCTGTGATAGGTGGTGATCAGGTACCCTACAGCTATTGAGGTAATGGTGCCCCCCAGGAGCCCGGCCGTATTCATTGCCCCCGTTACTGCCCCACTATCCTCCCCTCCCAGATCTGTGGCTACTGCCCAGGAGACGGGTGCAGTTACATCCATGAAAGCCAAGCCGAGTGCAAGAAAGATAACCGCTAAGATGTTGCTGGGAGTCAATGCCGCGATCAGCATGGAAGACCCTGAAAGAAACAGTCCAACCATCGGCACAATCCTCCTGCCCCAATTGAGTCCAATTTTTCTGACAAGATAGTCACTCAATGCCCCGCCGAGCAGGCAGCCGATAGCTGCAAGAATGAATGGAAGGGACGCTGAAAAAATCAATTGTTGTTCCGTTATACCTCGGCCATTCTGCAAATATTTGGGCAGCCAGGAGATAAAGAAGAAGACACCCGATGCATAACCGTAGTACATCAACATCAGTAACCAGAAATTCTTACTTTTCGCCCACTTGTTCCATGCACGATTTCCATTTTCCGTTTCAGGTGCAACCTGCATGGGTTTAACTGGTTCCTGGTATCCTATCCACCAGACTATGGCCCATAGTACCCCTACGATACCCAAGGCGTAAAATGAAACCCTCCAGCCAAACTGAATCTGCATGGGGATAACTATGAAAGGAGCCAATGCACCTCCAACGCGGCTCGACATCCAAATGAATGCCTGGGCCCTGCCCCGTTCAACCACAGGAAACCATTGCCGGATTGCTATGGCGGTATTGGGATATGCACCCGCCTCACCTGCACCAAACAGAAAACGTATGACAAACAACGACGCAAAACCCCCTGCCAACCCCGTAAGCGCAGTAAACAAGGACCACCACAACACAACGCGTGTCAGAATTTTCTTTGCACCAAACCTGTCACCCAGGAGACCCGTAGGTATTTCAAAAAGTCCATAGGATATGGTGAATGCACTGAGTATCCAGCCAAATTGTCCTTCCGTCAGGCCAAGTTCGCCGGTTATGCGCTGGCCGGCCAGCGAAATGGCATTGCGATCAAGGAAGGTGATAATTGAAAGGGCAGACAGAACCACCCCTACCCAATACTTTCTCTTCATGAAGGGAATTAAGAGTTTGAAAGATAGCAGGACTCGTTAAATAGTTCCTATTTCTTTTCTTTCAAATCTATATGGATGACCGGGGATAAATAAATTAATGGTATTGATTCAAGGCAATAAACTCTTCCATAACTTTGTATGACTTGACAGAACCACTGTTGACGTTTACAACCAATAACCACTTAAATTCATTGTATTATGGCTAAGAAAAAAGGGAAGAAAGCTGCTCCGAGAAAGGCCGCGAAGAAGGCGAAAAAGACCGCAAAGAAAGCTGTAAGAAGATCAGCAAAGAAAGTTGTCAGGAAGGTTGCGAAGAAAGCATCGGCAAGAAAGGCAACACCGAAGAAAGTCGCTCCGAAAAAAGTAACGGTTCCAGTTGCTACGCAAACTCCGGTTCCTGCTCCCACAGCCACACCCACTTTGTTTCCGGCTCCCACGCCCGAATCCTCCGGAGGCACAGGTGGTACCGGTTCAGCAATGTAATTCTATCCACCTAAAATAAGCGACGGCCTCATCCGAGACCGTCGCTTATTTTATTTACTACCTTTCCGGAAATAGCCGCAACGCGATTTGAAAAGTTTATTGTATCGCTGGTCAGTTCCAATCCTCTTGCTGATCATTTCGTTGTATCTCTACGAAAAGCCAGCGTACAATTGGGATATGTTTCCCTACATGGTTCTTACAGCAGCTCAACCATCCGTTTCTTTGGACTCTACCTACGCGTTCGTGTACCATGAAGCAGCAAGGGTGATGCAAGACAATGATTTTTCGGCCGTTACCCGAAACCATGGCGAAAGGATGAGCAATGCCACAAGTTTCATAGGCATATTGAAATACTACGAGCTTAAACCGGGCTATATCACAACCACACGCGCCTTGCATGGAATGGGATTGGGACTACTGCCAGCTACCTATTTGCCTTCCCTCATAAGCTATTTTCTTATTGGGTGCCTCCTCTGGTGGTGGGCATCGAACAAATTCGGCTATTTGATTGCGATGATCATTGCTGCAATGATTGCTTTCTCACCGTTCCTGCTCCTCACAGCAAGATATTCATCCCCTGACATGCTTTGCGCACTTCTGCTGTTTGGAGGTGTGTTTCTGCTTTCTGAGGGGTCACTATTATGGGGTTTAATGCTTTGCGGACTGTCTATTTCGGTCCGACCTGACTCCGTGTTGCTTTTCCTCCTTATCCTGTTGGCTACGACCATAAGTAAGAAACTATCCTTCATGTATTGCCTGGCGATTGCCTCGACTGGAATCGCCTTGTCTTTGTGGATCGTCGGGATTGACCTGCTGAAAGAGTTCCTGTTCACGGTACCGGCCTATTCAAAGGAATGGAGCACCGGTGAACTGGTTTCAAATTATATCCATGGATTGCGCGCTGGGATCTATTCCATTGTCAATTCCCAAACCTGGGTCATTCTCCTCCTGGGCTCATTAGGATTGTATATCCAAAAACAGCGAGGTTTTTCACTCTTCCGTGACTATTGGTGCCTGCTGATACTGGCATCGATAATTGCCATTGCGTTGAGATATTTGCTCCATCCTGTATTGGAAGATCGGTTCCTCATCGCTTCCTACTTGATTGTCTTGATGGGATTTTGCCATGCACTCGCGGCTATTTTGCTTCCAAAAACTTCAAGTGAATTCACGGTGAAAAACCTACCTTAGCAACTCAAAGTGTTATGTTTAACTTCTCCTTACTTCGGGTTCTCACAGGGCGTGAGCTGCAACAGGAAAAATCGAAAGACTACCGCAATGTGGTTGTCATTCAAATCATCATTATTGTTTTTGGACTTGTGCTTTCAGAGCCACTGCTTACCGACTCAAAAAGTGATGTCTCCAAATTCATCATTTCTATATTCTCTTTTTTTGGCGCCACCTATGCCTTCCTGTTATGGGATATGCTCCGCAACTTTACGCAGAATAAACCGCTTATTACTGTTATCCTGATTGTTCTATTCGTGATCGTCATAATGGGTACGCTGGTTGAGTTTCCGTATTACCATGTCCTCACAGTTTACAACCGGCCGGCATACTTGCTTACTATCCATAGCCTGCTTTTCCCTATTGAAGTTATCGTCATCACCTTTGCCATAAGGGACATATTCTCCGGGGGATTTATGAGCAGTGCCAAACTCTGGGGTGCAGCATGCGTGTTTCTTATGGTTGGCATCTCCTTTGGAAGTCTGTATGATTTACTCACCATCATGCGACCCGGAACCCTGGGCGCCGACATTGAACTAGGTTTACCCAATTACTCTGAATGCGTAACCTTTAGCTTTTGCGTGTTGGGTGGAGTAGACCCAGGTCTGTTGCCAAGTAAACTCATCCGCAATATAAGCACCATCGAAGCTGTCTGGGGTAATATCTATGCTATGCTCATCATCGGCAGATTATTAGGACTTCCACGGGATGATGAATCTTCTAAATAGGTAGTGGGTGTTGACCAACACAGGATCTACCCTGTTACCCTATGCCCAATACTCCCTGCCGAGTTCCTCAAGAATCTCCACCGAATAACTAACTTTATCCCTCTTTACCCCTAACCACTGAATTTCAAACTAAAACCACTATGAATAATCGCAGATTACCCTTTATCATCATTGGCGTCATAGGCTTTATTGTGCTTATGTCAATTTCCTCAAGCTTGTTCTATACCATTCAGTCGAATGAACGAGCCGTAATTTTCTATCCCTTTACAACAGGGCTTGACAAAGACAATGTCATTGACCAGGGCACCCACCTGAAAGCCCCCTGGAATACAGTCTATGTTTATAAAGTCAATGAAATGTCTTCCGACGAAAACATGGACATCCTGGACAAAAACGGACTCTCCATACACGTGGATATCACGGTTCGCTATTTCCCTATTCCTGAGAAAGTCGGATATGTTCATCAGAAATTTACCCAGTCCTATGTGGAAGTGCTCGTTATACCTGAGGTTCGTTCCACCGTTCGACAAGTCATGGGCAGGTTTACCGCTGAGGAAATCTACTCCACCAAACGAGCAGAAGTGGAAGCGGCCATCCAACGTGAAACCGAGAAGATCCTTAGCCTGAACAATGTGACAGCTACGGCAGTGCTCATCCGGTCGATAGTGCTTCCTGAACAAATCAAAGGCGCCATTGAAAACAAGCTTCAGCAGGAACAAGAAGCATTGGCTTATCAATTCAGGCTCGACAAGGAAAAGAGTGAGGCTGAGCGCAAGCGAATTGCCGCAGAAGGTGAATCACGGGCCAACAACATCATCAACAATAGTTTGTCAGATAAACTATTGAAAATGAGGGGGATAGAAGCAACACTCGAGCTTTCAAAATCACCGAATTCCAAAGTAGTCATTATAGGATCTGGCAAGGACGGCATGCCACTTATACTCGGTAACAATTAAATCTGTAAAAGGACTTCCAACTACAAGAACACCGATTTACTTTAGAGCAAAATAGAATCTCATGGCAAAGACAGCACAATTGATTGTAGATGGCAAGACCTATGAATTGCCGATAATCGTAGGTACAGAAGATGAGGTGGGTATCGAAATTGGCGAACTGCTCGAAAAAACGGGGACCATCACCCTTGACCCTGGCTACAAAAATACGGGAGCCACCAAAAGTGCCATCACTTTCCTGGATGGTGACAAGGGAATCCTTCGCTACCGCGGATACTCCATCGAAGAGCTGGCAGAGAAGTCCAATTTTCTTGAGGTGGCATACCTCCTTATTTTCGGTGAGTTGCCCATGAAAGACCAGTTGGAGAAGTTTTCAAATGATATTAAAACACATACCCTTGTTCATGAAGATACCAGGAAAATTCTGGATGGATTTCCTTCCACTTCTCACCCCATGGGCGTCCTGGCCTCCATGTTCTGCGCACAGACGGCTTTCTATCCTGAATCGCTGGATCCAAACCGGTCCGCGGAAGGAGTTTACCTGAGTATTGTGCGCTCCCTGGCCAAGATGCCCACGTTTGCCGCCTGGTCGTACAAGAATGCCATGGGACATCCTGTAAACTATCCTGACAACAGGCTTGACTATTGCTCAAGGTTCCTGAAGATGCTGTATTCACTCCCCGCAGAAGAATATGAAGTAGATCCTGTTGTGGCGGGAGCCTTGGATAAATTGCTAATTCTGCATGCCGACCACGAGCAAAACTGCTCTACCTCTACTGTGAGGATGGTAGGGTCATCAAAAGCGAGTATCTATTCCTCCATCTCGGCAGGCATCAATGCCCTCTGGGGACCTCTCCACGGAGGTGCCAACCAGGAAGTAATCCTGATGCTGGAGCAAATCAAGAAGGACGGCGGTGATACGGAGAAGTGGATTAACCGGGCAAAAGACAAGAACAGCGGTTTCCGCCTGATGGGCTTCGGTCACCGCGTGTATAAAAACTTTGACCCGCGAGCGAAGATCATCAAGAAGGCCGCAGATGATATTCTTAAGAAATTGGGTGTGAACGATCCCGTTCTTGAAATTGCCATGAAACTTGAAGAGGTTGCCTTGCGGGATCCCTATTTCATTGAGCGCAAACTTTACCCGAATGTTGACTTCTATTCGGGTATAATCTATCGTGCCCTGGGAATCCCCGTAGATATGTTTACCGTCATGTTTGCGATTGGGCGCCTTCCCGGCTGGATTGCACAATGGAAGGAAATGCGCGAAAACAAAGAACCCATTGGCAGGCCACGCCAGATCTACGTAGGTCAGAAGCTTCGCAAATTCACTACCATTGAAAAGCGATAGAACCTAATACACAAGCTCCCGTTGCTTTGACATAGGAGGCTTATGAAAATGGCACCATGGCTCTTACAGAAGATTTTCATTCAGCCCAGGCAAAATCCAAAGAGTTCACCAAGCGGCCCTCAAATGAGGAACTGCTGGATATTTATGCATTGTTCAAACAGGCGACTGAGGGAGATGCAAGCGGTGAACGACCGGGAGGGTTTGATTTCAAAGCTATTGCCAAGTTTGATGCATGGACGTCAAGAAAGGGTACCTCAAGGGAGGATGCCATGCAAGCCTACGTTGATCTGGTAAAGAGGTTAGCACAATCGTATTCATAGCGAGTTCCATCACTTGCACCTATTCTATCAACCCAAAATCTCCTTAGGGCATCTTCCTGAAGATGAATCTCGCCACGCGGTAAAAGTGCTGCGGCTTGAACCCGGGGATGAAATTGCTATCGCCGATGGTGCCGGCGGCCTCTACCAGGCCAAGGTAAAAGAAAATGACCCGAGACATTGTACATTCAAGATCACCCAAATAGTCAACACACCTCCCAGGGACTTTTCAATTCACCTGGCTATTGCACCCACTAAAAACATAGACAGGATTGAGTGGATGCTTGAAAAGTGTATTGAGATGGGAGTTGAAGCCATCTCGTTCATTCAATGCAAGACTTCGGAGCGCAAATCCATCAATATGGACAGGCTCGAAAAAGTCGCTATTAGCGCGATGAAGCAATCTCTTCAATCACGGATTCCTTTGTTGAATGCCATAGCTCCGTATTCGGATTTCATCATGAAAAGAAAGGAAAAACAAAAATTCATTGCCCATGCAGATGAAACCGCACCTGTGCCCTTGATAAACTTAGCTACCGCCAAAGGACAATACCTCGTGGTCATCGGACCCGAAGGTGACTTCACACCGGAGGAACTGGATTTGTCAAATCAGGAAGGGTTCAACAAAGTTAGTCTTGGCCCTAACCGGTACGCACTGAAACCGCAGGACTGGTAGCGGTGAGCGCTTTGAATTTATTGAATCAAGGTTAACAGGCAAATACTTAAATTGGAAGCGGGCGTTACCCGATCTATGTTTTATGAATACGTCAGAAGCTAAAAAGACCATTGCTGCACTGACTGAGCAAGTCAATCACCACAACGAACTGTATTACCAAAAGAACAAGTCTGAAATTTCGGACCTGGAATTTGATCAGCTGCTGGCCGATCTGATTAAACTTGAAGAGGAATTCCCGCAATTCAAATTACCGGACTCTCCAACCCAACGAGTCGGCGGAGCGATCACAAAAGAATTTGAAACAGTTGTGCACCGGTACCCCATGCTTTCCCTGGGCAACACCTACTCTCAGAAGGAACTGGAAGATTTTGACAGCCGGGTAGCGAAAGGCCTTGATGGCAATCCATATGAATACTTCTGCGAATTGAAATTTGATGGGGTATCCATCAGCCTCACCTACGAAAATGGTCTTCTCGTTCGTGGTGTAACTCGAGGTGACGGCGTTCGGGGAGATGACGTAACCGCTAACGCGAAGACTATCCGGACGCTTCCCCTGAAAGTAAAAGGTAAGAATCTGCCTGCTCAATTTGAGGTTCGGGGAGAAGTATACCTTTCGAAAAAAGTCTTTGAACAGCTTAACAAAGACCGGGAAGACATTGGCGAAGAGACCTACGCAAATGCACGCAATACCGGTTCAGGAACTTTGAAAATGCAGGACAGTCGGGAGGTATCAAAACGAAAGCTGGAATGTTACCTCTACTACCTGCTGGGCGAGGACCTTGGTGCAGATACGCACGAAGAAGCGATTAAAATGATTGAATCATGGGGATTCAAGGTTTCTCCCACCTATAAGAAATGCAAGTCGCTGGCCGAAGTAATGAAGTATATCGACCACTGGGAAAAGCGGAGGGTCGAATTGCCCTTGGAGACCGACGGCGTTGTTATTAAAGTGAACAGCCTGCAACAACAGGAGCAACTTGGCTTTACCGCTAAGGTCCCCCGGTGGGCAATCGCCTACAAATACAAATCAGAGAGTGTCAGCACAAGGCTAAATGGAATCACCTATCAAGTCGGA
This sequence comes from Cytophagales bacterium, assembly GCA_025358885.1. Lineage (GTDB taxonomy): Bacteria > Bacteroidota > Bacteroidia > Cytophagales > Cyclobacteriaceae > ELB16-189. Next base: position 28,739 of record JANYHW010000013.1, read on the forward strand.
CGGACTGGCGCAATTACTCCCGTTGCAGAGCTTGAACCCGTGTTGCTGGCCGGTACCACGGTCAAACGGGCATCCCTTCACAATGCCAATGAGATCACCCGGCTTGACCTCAGGGTTGGCGATCATGTCTTTGTCGAAAAAGGTGGCGAGATCATTCCTAAAGTTACTGGTGTTGATTTGGGCAAGCGGGCTAAGAAATCTTCACCCGTTCAATACATAAGCCATTGTCCGGAATGCAAAACGAAGCTGGTACGAGAGGAGGACCAGGCCAATCATTATTGCCCAAATGAAAAAGGATGCCCACCTCAGATCAAGGGGAAGATTGAGCACTTCATTCAACGAAAGGCGATGAACATCGACTCACTCGGAGAAAAGACCATTGAGCAATTGTTTGACCTCGGAATGGTCAAAAGTCCGGCAGACTTGTATGCTCTCCGCCGGGAAGACATCCTGAAGCTGGAGGGATTCAAAGAACTGTCCACTAACAATCTCCTGAAGGGGATTGAAGAGTCAAAGGCCACTCCTTTTGAATCCGTGCTGTTTGCCGTCGGAATTCGCTTCGTCGGAAAAACGGTGGCGGAGAAGCTGGCCCGGTATTTCAAGACCATGGACAAGCTCGTTTCCTCGACCTATGAAGACCTCCTCAATGCCCCTGAAGTGGGTGAAAAGATTGCTGAAAGTGTCGTTGCCTTTTTCAAAGACAGGTCCAACCTTAAGGAGATTGAGCGGCTTAGAAATGCGGGGCTCCAATTTGAATCTTCGCTCAAAGAGCCAGAAAAGGTAAGTGATCGACTTGAAGGAAAGTCATTTGTGGTCTCGGGGACGTTCGAGCACTATGATCGGGATGAGATCAAAGACGTGATTGTCGCCAACGGCGGGAGGGTACTTTCCGGAGTATCGGCAAAGCTGGATTACCTCGTGGCCGGTGAAAACATGGGGCCTGCCAAAAGGGAGAAGGCTGAAAAACTGAAAGTGACCATCATCTCGGAAGCCGAATTTCAAAAGATGCTTGGAGCCTGATGCGGATGAGAGAAAATTCCAATAATTTAGCCGGCGGATAAACCTGATTCCTTGAAGCTGACTTTCCTGAAATGGCGAACACAATCCGCCTTGCGTCGTAACAAGAGCTTGCGCACAAGCACCCCTTACAAGAAAGCCAACACTGTCGGCGTTATATTCAGCGTAGAGGACCGGCAAAAACACGATGATATAAAGGAATTCGTAAAGAAACTTGAGCAGGATGGCAAACAGGTTCAGGTGTTGGAATTCCTTCCTAAAATGAAGGAAAACTACGAGTTCTTGTTTGACTTCTTCACGATTAAGGACCTGAACTTCTGGGGAAAGATCGACAATGCCAAGGCAGCGCATTTTAGCCAAACGGCTTTTGACTACCTGTTTTACGTTGATTCCGAACACAATCCCCTGGTGCTCCACTTGCTTGCACAAAGCAAGGCTCATTGCCGGGTAGGCAAACACATGACGGAAGTTGAGCCTTTTTTTGAATTTATGATTGAAAACAAAGGTACCCTCAGGGGCCTCATGGACAACATGTACTCCTACACTAAACAATTGCGATAGTCATGAAGAAGCTGTACGGCACAGGAGTTGCCTTGGTAACCCCTTTTGACGGGGCAGGCAAAATTGATTTTCCTGCACTGAAAAGGGTACTTATTCACACGGCAAAAGGTGTTGACTATTTTGTGGTGATGGGAACAACCGGTGAGTCGGCTACCCTAACGTAGGGGGAAAAACAAAAGG
>JANYHW010000012.1 GCA_025358885.1 Cytophagales bacterium
CCTTGGCGATGTGAAACTTATAATAGATCTAGTTTCATTTTCATTCAAGAAGAATCTTGACGTTACTAATAATTTTCTTGACACAAAAGGCTATTGTGATAATTGGGTCGATAAGCATAGACCTTTAATGGAAATTGCGCAGAAAAAAGGAATGCGTCCAGTTATAGTGGTAGATGCCAATGGTAATTTTCAACAAAGAAGGACAGAAATAGTGACTGAACTCACTAACATAAAAATGACCGGAATCCCATTTTTTCTATTGCCCAACAATGGAGATAATGGCAATCTAGAATCATTATTGTTTAGTATGATGCTCCAAAAACACATGGCGGTTAATACCTGCTACGATCAATATAGAAATTGCCTTCCTCAGAACTACACAAAACCACCAGAAAAGGATAAAGTGTATTCTTATGCAGCTGCTGTCTTGCCTGCTAACAAAATAAAGCTAGCTCAAGATGGTAAAAGGGACTATACTGATAACTCGATCTGGAATTTGAATAGCGATTACTTACTCAACCTCAAAAACTTTCTGCAACAGCATCTTTAAAAACTCCAGATAGAGCCAGAAACTTAAGTTTCTCTCTTAAGGGTTGAGAATCGATCCTTACTGTTACTAGAGAGATAGCTACCGGTGCATCACCATCACCCGCTTCCTCATCAATCTCTCTCCATCACCCACCTGCAAAATGTACAATCCCGGCGAGAGGAATTCCGTACTTATTTTTATTTGCTGCTGTCCAGATTGAATAACAGCCGTCTCCACCGTGGCTCCCAGCGGATCGGTGAACGTGAGCGGCAGGGGCTGATTGGCCGCATGTGGCAATGCGACAGTGAACTCGCGGTCGGCAGGGTTGGGGTACACAAGGATGTCGTTCAAATCCATTGTCTCCAGTCCCGTCACCAGGTTTGGATCCGGTGCGGCAAGGTTTCCGACCATTATGGTCTGAAGGACTTCATTGCTGTCATCGCTTTGTAAGAAAGCAACAATAGCCAGGTTGGTCGTTCCGGCCGTGTTGTAAAACTTGGTGAAGTCAGGGGTCCAGGTGAAGGGTCGAAACTGTCGTGTGCCCTGGGCAGGAAGATCGGCGGTGAACCGGGTACCTCCTGCCGATGGAATCATCTGCTTCACAACGTATGCAAAATCTGTTTCACCCGTACGGGTCCAACCCTGCCTGGAAGCAGGGAGTTTATTCAATGGCACCACCTGCTCCACGACCACAAGGTGCAGTACTGTTTTTGTTGTGAGTGTTTCTATCGCCGTCACCGAAACGTTCATGCTGATCATACCCTTATCGGTAAAAGATGTCTACTCCTAAAGTACTATTCTTTATTCCGCCAGTATGTAAACCCCTAGACAACCTCCTTTGGCTACCAGCTGCATTTTTCAATTGAATTCTGCGTAACCCCCGTTGGTAAGTGCCCCGGAATAAACACCTGGCCCTAATTGTCTAATATAAGGAGTAAATCACACCGAAAGTCATACCCATTGACCGTCTGGCATTCTTTTAGAAACGAATTGTGATTTTAAGCTGTTTACAATCGAACTTTGCACCCCTGAATTCATTTTTTATGCAATTGGTAAGTAAAATAGCGGTTTTAGGTATTGTTGCCGGTGTTGTCATGGCGGGTTGTTCGAAGAAGGATCCGGCCGGCAGTAGTTCCAGCCAGCGCCAAAAAGGGCCTACATCCGCGGAAGGATTTGTGGTCAGGACTAGCTCGGTCAGCGAGGACGTAGAAGTACCAGGAACCCTCTTTCCTGCAGAAGAAACGCAAATACGGGCTGAAGTAAGCGGTCGCATTATCCAAATGAACCTGCCCGAAGGGGCAGTGGTTGCCAAAGGCACTTTGCTGGTGAAGCTCTTTGATCAGGACCTGCAGGCCCAGCAGCGCAAGCTTGAAGTCCAGCTTCAGATTGCTATTAAGTCAGTCGAGCGGCAAAAAGAGCTTTTGGCGATAAATGGGGTAAGTCAGCAGGATTTTGACCTGAGCGCTCTCGCGGTGGATAACCTAAAAGCGGATATTCAAACGATAAAAATCTCCATTTCAAAAACCGAAATTCGTGCACCCTATGAAGGAAAAATCGGTTTGCGCCGGGTGAGTCTGGGTGCCTATTTATCCCCTGCCGATATTATTACTACACTGCGTGAAGTGAGACAACTTAAGCTCGAGTTCTCCATACCTGAAAAATATGCGAAGAACATTGGGGATGGGTATATCGTTTCATTTCGTGTGGATGGCGGAAAGAAACTCCACTCCGCTGTCGTATTGGCTACTGAGGGCAACGTGGAGCAAACAACTCGCACCTTGAAAATCAGGGCGCTGGTGACTGAAAGCGATCCGGAACTCGTACCCGGTGTATTTGCAAAAGTGAACCTACAACTTGGGAAGGACAGCGCAGCACTCATGGTTCCCTCGCAGGCCGTGATCCCTCAGGCACGCACCAAACAAATCATCGTACTCAGGAAAGACAGTGCACGGTACACTGACGTTGAAACCGGTATCCGTGATTCAGCTTACGTACAGATAGTCAAGGGGTTGAAGGCAGGTGACACGGTGATCACTACGGGGCTCATGTCTATTCGACCCAACGGCAAAATCAAGATTTCCAATCTCAAACGCTTACCCCAGCCGCTATGAATATTTCAGAGCTTAGCATCAGGCGACCCATCCTCACTTTCGTGATGAACATCATGATTGTGTTGTTCGGCGCAATCGGGTTTACTTTTTTGGGGATACGGGACTATCCTGCTATTGATCCACCTAATATTAATGTGCGCACCTCTTACTCCGGGGCCAATGCGGATATCATTGAGTCCCAGATCACCGAGCCATTGGAAAAATCAATCAACGGTATCGCCGGGATTAAGAATATGTCTTCCAATTCCAGCGTGGGTACCAGCAACATCAACATTGAATTTGAATTGGGTGCCGACCTGGAGGCCGCTGCCAACGATGTGCGCGACAAAGTCTCACAAGCTACCCGCTCTCTCCCACAAGACCTTACAGCTCCCCCGGTAGTGTCCAAAGCCGACTCTGGTGGGGATGTCATCCTGTCCATGACCGTGCAAAGCGATACACGAAATCCCCTGCAACTTACAGAGTACGCCAATAATGTTTTGGTTGAACGATTGCAGACAATTCCCGGGGTCAGCAGTGTTCAGGTATGGGGCGAAAAGAAGTATGCCATGCGCATTTGGATAGATCCCGCCAAACTCAGTGCCTACAACCTCACGGCGCTGGATGTGCAAATGGCGCTGAACCGCGAAAACATAGAGTTGCCTTCCGGAAAAATCGCAGGCGATGCAACGGAACTCACGGTAAGAACATTTGGCCGCCTGTTCACAGAAGAGGAATTCAACGATGTGATCATTCGTTCTACGGCCGCAGGTGACATCCGCCTTAAAGACATCGGACAAGCCATGCTGGGACCTGAAAATGAGGAATCTATCCTGCGCGAAAGCCGAATCCCTATGGTGGGAATGGCCCTTGTTCCCCTCCCCGGCTCAAACTATGTGGCCATCTCTAATGAGTTCTACAGACGATATGAGCAGATTAAGAAGGAGGTCCCACAAGACATCACGCTGAGCATTGCCCTGGATCAAACGGTGTTTATCAAACGGTCAATCACTGAAGTTCAGGAAACACTGGTCATTTCAATTTTGCTGGTGGTACTCATCATTTATCTGTTCTTCCGTGATTTTCTCATTGCCATTCGTCCATTGATTGACATCCCCGTTTCGCTTATTGCAACATTCTTCATTATGTACCTCCTGGGATTTTCGATCAATGTGCTGACCATGCTTGGCATCGTGCTTGCCACTGGCCTTGTGGTGGATGATGGTATTGTGGTCACGGAGAACATCTTCAAGAAATTGGAACAGGGCATGAACAAATACAAAGCTGCCCGCGAAGGATCGAAAGAGATATTTTTTGCTGTCATCTCTACTTCCATTACCCTGGCCGTTGTATTTCTTCCCATTGTATTTCTCCAGGGCTTTGTAGGCAGGCTGTTCCGTGAGTTCGGTATTGTGGTCGCCGGTGCTGTGCTCGTTTCTGCTTTTGTGTCGCTGACACTCACCCCTGTGCTGAGCGTATTGCTCACCAGTGGAAAAGGAGGTCATTCCCGTTTTTACCACTTCACCGAACCATTCTTTACCGGTATGGAGAACGGATACTCACGGTTGCTGAAAACATTTATGAAGGTTCGATGGGTCTCTCTAATCGTCATATTCGCATGCATTGGCGCCGCTTATCTGATCGGCACCAACCTTCAATCGGAGTTAGCACCACTGGAAGACCGGAATCAATTCCGTCTGACGCTTTCAGCACCTGAAGGAACATCTTATGATTACATGGACAACTATGTTGACAAAGTCACCAAGTTTGTCATGGACTCTGTTAAAGAGTATAAAGTTGTTTTGTCCATCACGGCACCAGGTTTCACCGGCTCCGGATCGGTCAATACCGGTTCTGTTCGTGCCACCCTGGTCGATCCCAAGGATAGAAAACGATCCCAGCAACAGATTGTCGATATGGTCTCGCGCAACATGGGACGCTTTCAGGAGGGACGCGTATTCCCCATCCAGGAGCAGACCATTGCTGTGAATCGGAGAGGAGGCCTGCCTGTTCAATTCGTTGTTCAGAATAACAACTTTGAAAAGCTTAGGGAGGTCTTACCCAAGTTCATGGATGCCGCAAACAGCAGCAGCGTATTGCAGGGTGTGGACATCGATTTGAAATTCAATAAGCCTGAATTGAAAATAAGAATCAACCGGCTCAAGGCGACGCAATTGGGCATCAGTGTACAGGATGTTTCTCAAACACTTCAACTGGCTTACAGCAATCTTCGTTTCGGCTATTTCACGAAGGACGGCAAGCAATATCAGGTCATGGGCCAGGTGGCACGCCTCAACCGCGACGACCCTGATGATCTGAAGAAATTATACGTTCGCACAAACTCCGGTGAACTCGTTTCCATTGACAACGTGGTCAACATTGAGGAGTCGACAACACCTCCCTCGTTGTATCACTTTAACCGTTATAAATCAGCCACCATTTCTGCCGGTCTTGCACCCGGAAAAACAATCAGCGATGGCATCCAGGTAATGCGGGAGATTGCCAAGAAGGAACTGGATGATACATTCACCACCTCGCTGGCAGGCACTTCACGCGACTTTGCCGAAAGTTCAAGCAATACGTCGTTTGCTTTCATCCTGGCCTTGATCCTTATTTATTTGATCCTGTCGGCACAATTCGAAAGCTTTGTTGATCCCCTGATCATCATGTTTACTGTGCCTCTCGCTATTTGCGGAGCTTTCATTTCACTGTACATTTTTAAGCAGACCATTAACATATTCTCTGAGATAGGCATGATCATGCTGATTGGACTTGTGACCAAGAATGGAATTTTGATCGTAGAGTTCGCTAACCAGAAACGCGAAGAAGGTATTCCAAAAATGCAGGCAGTGCTGGAGGCTTCACGACTCCGTCTTCGTCCCATTCTGATGACCAGCCTGGCGATGGCGTTGGGATCACTCCCCATTGCACTGTCACTCGGAGATGCCTCCACCAGTCGCATCCCGCTTGGAATAGTCATCGTGGGTGGAGTATTGTTCTCCCTGATTCTCACACTTTTTGTTATCCCTGCCATGTATTCGTTCTTATCAAGAAAAAGAAAGCATGTGGATTTTGATATGGGCGACAAGCCTGAACTTCACAAGGAATTGGCATATGAAGCGTAGAGTTATTGTTTTTGTTCTCTGGACCATTTCGCTTACCAACGCAACCTCACAAAACATTCCCATCGAAGAGGTGGTGCGGATCGGCTTGCAAAAGAATTATGATGTTCGCGTGTTGCAGACAACTGCAGCCATTGCAAATAATGACAACCGCTACGCTTTTGGCGCTTTTATCCCCCAGATCAACGCAACGGGGTCATACATCAAAAATAACAACGACTCCCGCAACGTTACGTTTGCTGACGTAGAGACCATCCGCACCGGGGCCAGGTCGACACTCACCAACGGTTCTGTCCAAATGATCTGGACATTATTTGACGGAACAAGAATGTTCGCTACGCGCAGACGAATCGAAGAGCTCTCTGCCCTGGGCGAAGCCAACGTACGCACCCAGATGGTGAATACCACTGCCAACATCATTGCGACATATTTCAACATTGTCAGACAGAAGCAGCAACTAAAAGCCATCATCGAATTAATGGCGGTAAGTGAGGAAAGGGTAAAGCTTGCGGAAAGGAAATTGCAGGTTGGTACGGGCAGCAAACCTGAATTGCTCCAGGCAAAGGTTGACTTGAACGCGCTGAGAACAGCCATTCTGGCTCAGGAAACACTCATTCAGCAGTTGAAAGATCAATTGAACGGAGCGGTGGCCATGGCGCTACCCGATGTCTATGATGTGGCTGATACCATTCCCATTGACCTTAGCTTGACTGAGGATGTCATTATGGATGGTATCGAAAAAACAAATCAGGCACTGTTGGCGCAAAAGAAAACAATTGACGTCGCCGAACTCGTGGTCAAAGAGAACAGGAGGTCGCGCTCACCCATCCTCAATCTAACCTCATCATACAATTATGGCCAGACGGAAAACGAACTGCAGACAAGCCCGGTAGCACAGAAGTTTTCAAAGAACCAGGGCTATAATTATGGGCTGTCTGTTGGCATACCCATCGTGACAGGAATGAACGTTAACCGGCTGATCGGTCAATCCAAAATTAATCTCGAACGGCAAAAACTTATCTATGATCAGCAGTTGACCATCGCCACCGTGGGCGTGCGCAATGCGTTTGTAAGCTATGACAATGCTAAAAAAGCCCTGTTGATTGAAGAAGAGAATATACTGCTTGCCAGGGAAAATCTAACCATCGCCCTGGCGGGTTTTAAGCGAGGTATCAATACTTTTATTGAACTGAGAACTGCCCAGCAAAGTCTTGCCGATGCATACAACCGCCTGATTGCTGCCCGCTATCTTGCCAAAATATCAGAAACCGAATTATTCAGGCTCAAGGGATCGCTCATCAATTAAGTCTCTTTATATTCTCCAATCGTTCCATTACTTGAATATAATGCACGCATCACGTTGCGTCATCGTTTTGTTCTTTTGATTGAAAGTCGGAATTTTGGGAGATGACCACGCACAGAATCCATCCCGAAGGGCCAACATTTTCGCGCCTTATCGCTGGCGCCTGGCGTTGGCATACCGTTTCTTCCGACCAGGTTGAACGCCTGATCAGTACCGCCCTCGAAGAAGGCATCACCTCCTTCGACCATGCTGATATCTATGGTGATCACAGTAACGAGGAAATCTTCGGAAATGTGTTGAGGAAGAACACTTCCCTTGCAAAGCAAATGCAATTGATCTCCAAGTGCGGCATAAAGTTTCCATCCTCCCGTCGCCAGGAAACATGGATCAAGCATTACGATACTTCGACCAGCCACATCATCTGGTCAGCGGAAAATTCGTTGCGTATGCTGGGTACCGATCACCTTGATCTCTTGCTGATCCATCGTCCGGATCCTCTAATGAATCCTGACGAAGTAGCTGCGGCTTTTAGTCAACTTCAACAACAAGGTAAAGTACTGCACTTTGGTGTATCTAACTTTACTCCGGCCCAGTTCAGAATGTTGCAGGGTCATTTGCCATTCCCTCTGGTAACAAACCAAATTGAAATCTCCCTCGCCAAGACCGATTCCTTATTCAATGGCGACCTTGACACATTGATGGAGTTTAATGCCTCCCCCATGGCTTGGTCTCCGCTGGGCGGAGGGAAACCGATGACTGTTGATGAACGGGCACTGTTCAATAAAGCCGCAAAGTACAATGCATCGTATAGTCAACTTGCCCTTGCCTGGCTGATGAACCATCCGTCAACAATTTTTCCTATCATTGGCACCACCCAACCTGAGCGTATAAAGGAAGCCGCGAGATCAGTCAATATACACCTTGATCGTCAGGACTGGTTTGAAATGCTGAAGTGGATGATGGGGAAAGAAATGCCTTGAAAATAAAAAGCGAAGGCTTTAGATAAAAGGATATTGTCAGTTTTGATCAATCAAATCTGACATCTTGAATTTCTGAAACATGTAGTAAATAAAATTAAAGGAAAGGGCATCTTCTTCTTCCTTATCCTTCCTCACGCTTTTGTGATTCTCAGGCTTTGAATTCTTTGTCGCCCCCTGTATAACACGCACAGGAACGATGGATTGCGAAGAGTCGCGAACCGTGGTGGAGTGGCTGGGGTGATCGTATATCAAAGTCTTATCTTCGTCCAGGTTTACTTCCCGGTGCTGCTGGTTTTGGTTCTCCTGAACGGGTAATTCGTCCTGCGCCTTCACTGTCAAGGTGAAGAGGAAAATGGCCACCAAAGGGGCGAGAAGATTGGAAAGCTTTAATTTCATGCCTGATCTACCCATCAACCGATTGGTGGGATTGGTATAACAGCTAAAGATATAAAATTTTGTCAAATGATCACATGGGAGGACTTTAACAAAGTTGACGTCAGGGCGGGCACCATAATGAGGGCAGAACCGTTTCCTGAGGCCAAAAAGCCAGCATTTAAGCTTTGGATCGACCTGGGACCGGACCTGGGAGTCAGGAAATCCAGCGTCCAAATTACCCAGCGTTACGGGATAGAAACTTTACCCGGCAGACAGGTGGTGTGCGTCGTGAATTTTCCTCCAAAGCAAATTGCCACCTTTCAATCTGAAGTCCTCGTAACGGGCTTCCCCGATGAGGCCGGCTATGTTGTGCTTACCACAATCGACAAAGAAGTCCCAAACGGCGCCAGACTTTTTTAGCATGCAGTTTAGCAATCTGGTCTCATTGTGTGACGGCGAACTTCTTCAATTGGCTGCAGACCGGCCTATCGAGACATTGTTGATTGATAGTCGCAAAGCGGTGCTGGGAAACGGCTCGTTGTTCTTTGCTGTAAAAGGTGAGCGCCATGACGGGCACACATTTCTTCATGTTTTGTATTCCTCAGGGCTTCGTCAATTTATTGTAGAAGACGAAATTAATAAGACGCTGTTCCCAGGTGCAAATATTCTTAAGGTGAAGTCCTCGCTTGAGGCGTTGCAAAAAATTGCCGCCCACCATCGTTCCGGTTTCCAAATTCCTGTCATCGGCATTACGGGCAGCAATGGAAAAACCATTGTCAAGGAATGGCTCTATCAGGTACTGTCACCAGAACTAAAGATTATAAAGAACCCGGGCAGCTATAATTCACAAGTCGGCGTTCCACTATCGGTATGGCAAATGCAAGCGCATCATGAGCTGGGCATTTTTGAGGCAGGAATTTCAAAGCCTGGTGAAATGGCGAATCTCGAGGTTATTATTAAACCCACTATTGGAATTTTCACCAACCTGGGAACAGCCCATGACGAAGGATTTGCCTCGCACGAGGAAAAGGCCATCGAAAAGGCTAAGCTCTTTGATCATGTCGAGTGCGCGATTCATTGCAAAGATCACGATGAAGTTGCTCATGCATTAAAAGGTAAATCTATAAAAACCTTTACCTGGGGCCGTCATCGCGATGCTGACATCAGGGTTATGCCCCTGGCCGATGGAAATGTTGAAGTTAATTACCAGAAATTTTCTTTCACACTTCATCTCCCATTTCACGATACTGCATCGAGGGAAAATGCCTTTCACGTGATGGCTTATATGCTGCTCAAAGGCTTTCATAGTTCCATCATTGAAGATCGCCTGAAGGCATTGAAATCCATCGCGATGCGCCTGGAATTAAAACAAGGTATCAACCATTGCACAATCATCGACGACTCCTACAACAATGACCTTGCTGGCCTGCGCCTCAGCCTCGATTTCCTGAAAAACCAGCAACGAACAAAAAAGACCCTGCTCTTATCTGATATCCTGCAATCGGGATTACCGGATAAACAACTGATGAAAGAAATCGGTGAGCTTATTGCATCCGGACAGGTTAAAAAGTTCATTGGAATCGGCCCCTCACTGACAGCAAATATTTCCAGCCTACCCATCGGGACTTTTTATACTTCCGCCGAAAAGTTTTTGGAGGAATTTCGCTCAGAGGATTTTGCTGATGAAACAATTCTCGTGAAGGGGGCCCGCCCTTTCCATCTGGAGAAAATAGTCCAGCGACTCCAGCTAAAAGTGCATGGCACCGTCATGGAGATTAATTTGGGAGCGATGGTCTCCAACCTGAACTATTTTAAGTCATTATTGAAGCCCGGCACAAAACTCATGGCCATGGTCAAGGCATTTGCTTATGGAAGTGGGAGTGAAGAGGTTGCCAATCTTTTGCAATACCACCGGGTCGATTACCTGGGAGTTGCCTACGCAGACGAAGGCATTGAATTAAGAAAGAACAACATCACCCTGCCGATCATGGTGATGAACCCTTCCGAAGAAAGTTTTCAGGCTTTGCTCGAGTACAAATTGGAGCCCGAGATTTACTCCTTGCGCATCCTCAAGGGACTCATTGAATTTATCAGAGAAGGGCCAATTACCATCCACCTCAAGCTGGACACTGGCATGCATCGCCTGGGTTTTGAATCATTTGAGCTTGCGGAAGTAATACGCCTTCTTCTGTCGCATAAAAACATACGGGTTGCTTCTGTTTTTTCACACCTGTCGGGTGCTGATGAGAAACTACATGATGAGTTTTCGCAACAACAAGCCAACTCATTTGTTGCCATGGCCGATGCCCTGGAAGCAGGTCTGGGTTATGCCTCCATACGCCATTTGCTAAATTCATCCGGCATAATTCGCTTTCCAAAATATCAATTCGACATGGTAAGACTTGGCATCGGTCTTTATGGTGTAGACCCAACAGAGGGTGGAGGTGCTAAACTAAAGCAGGTAGCCACGCTGAAGACCATTGTCTCTCAAATTAAGACAATCAAGGCTGGCAACACTGTTGGCTATGGTAGAAAAGGTTTTGCACAGGGAGATATGAAACTCGCCACCCTCGCTATCGGCTATGCCGACGGTTACAGCAGAAGTTTCAGCCTTGGCAATGGAAAGGTGCTCATTCACGGGAGGCTTGCCCCGGTCGTTGGTAATGTGTGCATGGACATGACCATGGTGGACATAACGGATATTCCAGTGAAAGAGGGTGATGAAGCGATTATTTTCGGTGATGGTTTACCCATTCAACACCTGGCCCAATGGAGCAACACCATCCCTTATGAAATATTGACCAGCACCAGTGAGCGCATTAAACGGGTTTTCTTCGCCGACTCCATCTAATTCTTAATTGTACTTCACATAATGTTCCCACTTCTCCATCACGTCCTTAAAATCGCCGGGCAGTTCTGAATCAAACCTTACAAATTTCTTTGTCGCAGGATGCACAAAGCCAAGTGTCTTGGCGTGTAAAGCTTGTCTCGGAATAATCTTGAAGCAATTATCTACAAATTGCTTGTACTTGGAGAAAGTGGTTCCCTTCAGCACCTGGTCGCCACCATACATGGCATCGTTGAAAAGGGGATGACCAAGATATTTCATGTGCGCCCGGATTTGGTGGGTACGCCCCGTTTCCAACCGGCATTCGATAAGGGAAACATATCGCAGGGATTGCAGCACTTTGTAGTGGGTAATGGCTGTGCGTCCGTAATCACCATCTGGAAAAGCTGTGGTAATCCTCCTGTCTTTCAGACTTCTACCAACATTAACGTTGATAGTGCCTGTTGGTGCTGAAGGTTCTCCCCACACCAATGCCCAATAGGTACGCTCTATGGAATGATCAAAAAACTGTTTAGCCAATTGTGTCATGGCTACTTCAGTCTTGGCAATCACGAGGAGCCCTGAAGTGTCCTTGTCGATCCGGTGCACGAGACCTGGTCGCCCGGTATTGCCTGTCATCTGCGGCAAGTTCTGAAAGTGGTACGCAAGCGCATTCACCAACGTGCCAGTCCAATTTTGAAATGCCGGATGCACCACCATGCCCGCTGGCTTGTTTACCACCAACAAGGCCTCGTCTTCATATACAATATTGAGGGTAATATTTTCAGGAATTACATCGGTGTCACGAGGTGGCTCAGGAAATGAAACAGTGATGACATCTCCAGGGTGGATCTTGTGATTGGGTTTGACCGCAACCTCGTTGACCTTTACAAATCCATCGTGAATGCCCTGCTGAATTTTGGTGCGCGTAACATTCGACAACCGATCCATAAGGTATTTGTCCACCCGTACCAGGCTTTGTCCTGCATCTACCACGATGCGATGGTGTTCAAATAACTCATCGTCTTCCTGGTCCCCGTCGGGATCCAATTCATCTTCGTTTTTCACATCGCAAAAGTAGACAGAAGCATCAAGCAATCGGAAAAAACTTAAAAACTGGCATTAAAGAGTTATTTTTATCAGGATGAAAGGATGTGTCTATTTATTGTTTGCAGGGCACTTGGTTTTGGCTCAGCCCTCCCTGAAAATTGATAGGGGCGTTGTATTTCAGCTGACCGGCGACTCGTTCTCCGTTGATTCCCTGATCATGGCCGACAGTTCAGTCCTGCTTCTCGATGACGGTCACGCAAACAACCTCATTCATGCAAATTATGTCTCTATTGGAAACCATTGTGTGCTCAGGGGCGACGGAAAAAATGGTGAGAACGGCCCCCCGGGAGCAGATGGAAGCAGTTCAGCCTATGCGAACGGTAAAGACGGCCGAGGAGGGTTCTCTGCCGTAAATCTGTTTCTTAATCTCACTCAGCTTGAAACAAAAGATTTATTTCGAATTGTACTGATTGGAGGAAAGGGTGGCAATGGAGGCATGGGAGGAGCGGTCACCTCTTCTCTCTCAGGGATTTCGTCACCCAATGCATCACGACTCAATGCCCCTGCTCAAGGTTCACCCGGCAATGGAGGAGATGGAGGCCGCGGGGGAAATGTGACACTCAGTTTCCCTGAAAGTCTGGATGCGGTCGTGAAGGAAAGAATCAAGATTATCAATGTCGGAGGTGAGGGAGGAGATCCAGGAGGTGCTAATAATGGTACCTCACAGGACAGCTGGAGTCTGAACAAGGCCGCCCCGCAGGCCGGGAAACATGGAGCGACCGGATCAGTAAAAATCTTTCACCTCCGCAAAGAGTAACTCCCCATTATTTTTCTTACTAAGGAGCTGGAATATAACCATTCACCTTCCCGATGGTAAATTCTGTCACCGTATATAAAGTGCCAGGCTGTCTCTTGAAACATCAGTCTGATTTTGATCAACTGGTTAGTGACGTCCGGTCTCTTGCCAAATAAATCCACTAGGAAAATCTTCATCAAAAATCAAACTTGCTTCATGCATCTGGTAAGATCTGTCATTGTATCATTCTTTATTTTGCTCACCGCTCAATGTCAGCCCGCACCCCAAAACGAACAGCTTTTTTATAAGGGCGTTTCAAGAGGAACCAACAAGAACGGAAGGCTCGAGGAAGCGTCCGGGTTGGTGGCCAGTGCCTTCAATCCGGGATTGGCATGGAGCCTCAATGACAGTGGCAATCCCGCTGAAATTTTTCTGTTGGATCTTGCTACAGCCAAAACGATAAAAACCTTTTCCTTGAAGAACCGGGAGAACCGGGATTGGGAAGATATTGCCGCTGGTCCGGGGCCCGAAGAAAATGTTAACTACCTGTACATCGGCGACATTGGTGACAACCTGGGCCGTTGGCCCGTCAAATATATTTATCGGATACGCGAGCCTTCAATTGCAGATCCTGAAGAAATAGCTGATGTGTTTACGATGACAATCAAAATGGAAGATTCACCCCGGGATACCGAGGCCTTGATGTGCGACCCCATCAGCAAAAATCTTTATCTCGTGTCTAAGCGGGAGCACCACGCGTTATTGTATGAAATTGCTTTTCCGTTTCGGGGAGACACGCTAGTGGCTAAAAAAATATTACAACTGCCTATAAAAGACATTACCGCCGGAGATATTTCGATAGATGGGAAAGAGGTTCTATTAAAAGACTACAAACACATTTACTATTGGAAGAAAAAAGGAGATGAATCCATTCCTGAACTATTGAAGACATCTTACTCGGAGCTGGCGTACGATAGTGAACTCCAGGGCGAGGGTATTGCCTGGGCGAGAGATGGCTCCGGCTTTTTTACCTTGGGAGAAAATGCCAGGGGCGAGCGCGCCAAATTGTATTTCTATAAACGGAAATGATACGGGTCCAATAGATTACTTCTGCCTGGCGGCCAAATCCAGGGCAAACTGAATCAAAGGGTTCGCTTTTGCTTTTACCGACAAATTCCGGAGTTCAGAAAATCCCCTTTCAAAGTATTCATTTGCCTTTTTCTCCGTAAGGGATTGAATGCCCAATTTGTCATACAATGAAGTAATAGCCTTCACCTTCTTTTGCGAATCGAACTTTCTTGCCCTCAGCCACTGCTTTAACTCCCTTGCGTCGTTACCTTTTGCTTTTGACACGGCCTTGATGAGCAGGAAAGTTTTTTTGTTGGCGATGATATCGCCACCCACTTGTTTGCCGAATTTTTTCTTGTCGCCATACACATCCAGCAAGTCATCCTTTAACTGAAACCCTATGCCCAGGTTGATTCCTGCTTTGCGCAGTCGTTTTTGATCTGATGGGGGGCCATCGGCAAGGACGGAACCGAGTTCAAGGCTGAAGCCCAGCAATACGGCCGTTTTCAGGCGAATCATGTTAATGTACTCCACTTGAGTCACTGTCCTTCTTGATTCAAATTCCATGTCCCATTGTTGGCCTTCGCATACTCCAGCCGCACATTCATTGAACAGGGCGATAACTTTTTGAAGTTTCCGGGGAGGCAAGTCAAGAAAAATGTCGTATACCTTTACCAACATCACATCGCCCGCCAGTATTGCCGTATTTGTATTCCATTTTTCATGCACAGTTTTCTGGCCTCTTCTCAAAGGCGCCTTGTCCATGATGTCATCATGCATTAAGGTAAAATTGTGGAATGCCTCAATCGCGGCCGCATATTTCAAGATCATCCTCGGATTATCCTTGTACAGGGAATAAGCCAGCAGTGTCAACAATGGCCTGATGCGTTTACCGCCCAGTGACATGATATATCGAATGGGCTCATACAGTGATGATGGCGTAGACCCAAAGTGCTGGCCATGGATTCGCTTTTCGATCAAAGAAAGATATGACTCGACCATTACCTATCGGTGCCTTCGGTTGGACCGTTCCTGTGGAAATGCAGGTGTTTCGTTTTCAAAAGCGAGATCCATGGTCCTGCGATCAATGTCCGTCTTCTTCACCCGTACCTCCACTTCATCGCCAAGTCTGTAGATCTTTTTCCTTCGACTGCCAATGACGCGGTAATTTTTCTCATCAAATTCATAGAAGTCGTCTTTCATGTCGGCAAGCCGGACCATTCCTTCACACTTGGTTTCGATAATTTCCACAAAGATCCCAAAATCAGTAACCCCGGTAATGATGCCTGCATACAGCTTGTCGGCAGCCAGGCTCATGAACTCCACCTGCTTGTACTTGATCGATGCGCGCTCCGCATCCGCCGCCCTCTTCTCCCGTTCCGATGAGTGAATGCATTTCGCCTCATAGTCCGTTTTACTCACAGGCTTACCATGGTCCAGGTAGTGTTGAAGGAGCCGATGGACCATCATGTCCGGATATCGGCGGATCGGTGAGGTAAAGTGAGTATAATGTTCAAAAGCCAAACCAAAATGTCCTTTGGGATCTGTGGTGTACTTCGCCTTTGCCATGGCCCGGACGGCAAGAGATTGCAACACATTTTGCTCAGGCTTCCCTTCAATTTCATCCATCAGCTTGTTGAGTGAGTGTGAAACAGCATTCTCCTCGGTGTGCAGGGTATGCCCAAACTGCTTTGCGAATTGGGCAAAGTCACTCACCTTTTCCGGATTTGGAAAATCGTGGGTACGGTAAACAAAGGTGTTCTTGTCGTCGCCCTTCTTGAGTTTATAAATATAGGTGGCCACCGATTTGTTCGCCAACAGCATGAATTCTTCTATGAGCTTATGAGCATCCTTTCTAATCTTGGGTACGACGGCCAGCGGTTTCCCTTTTTCATCCAGTTTGAATTTAACCTCAGTTGTCTCAAAGTTGACGGCACCTTTTGTAAATCTGTCCTTTCGTAACCTGATGGCCAGATCGTTAAGAATCTTTAACTCTTGTGAAAATTTCCCTTCCCCGCTTTCAATAACTTCCTGGGCTTGCTCATAGGAAAACCGGTGGTCCGAGTGTATCACCGTCCTTCCAAACCATTCCTTTTGCACCTTACCTTTATTATCCATCTCAAAGACGGCAGCGAACGTTAATTTCATTTCGTTTGGCCGGAGGGAGCACAAGCCGTTGGATAGTCTTTCGGGCAACATGGGTACGGTCCGATCGACGAGATATACTGATGTGGCACGATCAAATGCGTCTTCGTCCAAAACGGTGCCGGGTACAACGTAGTGCGTGACATCGGCGATATGCACGCCAATTTCATACAGACCATTTTCTAGTTTGCGGAAGGAAAGGGCATCGTCAAAATCCTTTGCGTCTTCGGGGTCTATGGTAAAGGTCAGCACATCGCGAAAGTCCCAACGCTTCTTAATTTCTTCTTTGGAAATGGTTTCTTCAATTCCTTCAGAGGCATGCAGCACATTCTCAGGAAATCGAAAGGGCAGGTCAAATTCCGCCATGATGGAATGAATTTCTGCCTCATTTTCACCCGTTTTGCCCAAAATCTCGATCACTTTGGCTTCGGGGCTCCGGTCTCCATCACCCCACCGGGTAACTTCAAACAACACCTTGTCGTTGTTTTTTGCCTCACCCACATTTTCCTGATAAATGAAAAAGTCCTGATAGATTTTTTTGAAGTCAGGCACCACAAATGCAAAGCGATTGGGAGCCATCTCGAGACGGCCAACAAAACGCGTTCGGTTGCGCTTGACAATCCCTTCCACTTTCCCTTCGGGCTTCTCCCCTGTCTGACGACCAATCAAGGATACTTTTACCGTGTCGCCGTGCAGGGCAGTGCCCAGATCACGCTCACGTACATAGATATCTTTTTCTCCGCCGGTATTGACATACGCAAAGCGGGGATTGACATGGTCCACCACCCCCACTAACGTTTCTGATTTTCTGGCAGAGGTATAACTTCCGTCAGCGAGCTGACGGATTTTTCCGGAGGCCTCCAACTCGTCCAGGAGTGCAAACAATTGATCATTAACTGCCTTGTTCTTTGGCCCAACCTGACGAGCCAATTGTTTAAAGTTGAACGATGCTCCCCGACTATCATCGAAAAAGGAAAGCACTGCATGACGCAACGACTTCCCTTCCGCTTTTTGTTTTTTCTGTTTGTGTTCTTTGAATTTCTTTTTTGACATAAATGTTTTGAATAACCTAATCGGCTTGTTATGGGTGCATGATGTTTTGTGCGGGTATCAATGCCTGTCCCTTTAATTTGAGAAACAATTGGGCAACGGCAACGACATCACCCACACAATATTCGGCGATTTTCTTCAAGTCCTTATCCCGATAGTAGACCTTGTTTACCATTGAGCCGTCCAATTCCCCTTTGGAGGTGGGAATATTGAAGATGGTGGCCAGCAAATCGAGCGAGGTATAGTGCTTATAATCACCAAACTTCCACATCTCGAGGGTATCCAGGTGAGGAATGTCCCACGATTTTTTCCCTGAAAGATTCAATGGTGAGGGAAGTGGTATTCCCTGAACCAGCATTCGTCTGCTGAGATAGGGGAAATCAAACTCTTTTCCGTTGTGTGCACAGAACCTCAGGGTTGTTGCGTCCATTTTTTCAATGGCTGTTGCGAACTCCTGAAGCAAGTGGCGCTCATCGTGGCTGGTAAAATATTTTGTTTTGAGACAACGCTCTCCCACTTCATTCTCAGTGAGTTTTCCAATTGCAATGACGATAATTTTGCCGAATTCGGCATAGATACCTGCGCGCTCATGAAACAAGTCTTCATCGGTCTGATGTTGATCGCGCTGCCGGAAATAATTTGCTTTCCGTGCCCATTGCACCTTCATTCGTTCATCAAGCGTATCATACCGGTCTGTGGAGGCCACCGTCTCAATGTCCAGAAACAATACATTTTTGAAATCTTCCATCATCCTTCAAGATAATTCAAGATGAGCCTGGCAAATTCAAGGGGTTGTTCTGCCTGCACCCAGTGACCTGTATCCAGAGTTGCAAACTCTGCCCGGGTGAAAATTGCCTTTATCATTGCCTCGTCACCATCGGCATAATAGTGAGATTTTTTTCCCTTAATGAAAAAAGAAGGGCCATCATATTTTCCTGAGTAAATCAAGCCCGCGCCCATGGCTTCGATATTTCGGTCAATCGCATCCAGATTTATCCTCCACTCAAATCCCCCAGATGCCTTTCTGGACAGGTTTTTCAACAGGAACTGCCGGACTTCTGGTTCCGGAACATAGGTGGAGAGGATCGTGTCCGCCTCTGTTCTGGAGGTCAAAGACGACAAAGATACGGCCTTCAACCCTTCCAGGATGGCATCATGGTGTACGGGATAGGTCTTTGGAACAATGTCCACCACAATCAGTCTGCTCAACTTTTGAGGATAGAGCACTGCAAAATTCATTGCTGTCTTGCCACCCATCGAGTGCCCCAGAAGAACAGCTTCCTGCAAGGAATGTTCTTCGATAAATTCTGCCAAATCCTCTGTTAGCAGCGCATAATCAAATTTATCGCTCTTGGGTGATAATCCATGGTTGCGCTGATCCAGGAGATATACCGAAAAGTGTTCAGAGAATACCTTCGCCAGGGAATACCAGTTGTCCGAAGAACCGAACAGTCCGTGCAAAATGATTAGTGGGCGGCCTTGCCCGGATTGCCGGTAAAATAACTTCATTCTTCAAAGTTAATCATCCTGCGGGTACGCAGCATGATCCCTATATTTGGCCTTTTATGTTTTATGGAATTGACGCTGGCAAATAATGGACTTCAAGGGGTCTCCTTTCAATCAATGGCAAAGGAGTTTGGCACTCCCCTCTATGTATATGATGCCGCAACAATCACACAACAGCAACAGCACCTGAAAAGTGCGTTCAGTGGCTTATCGGTCAATATTAAGTTTGCCGCGAAAGCCCTTACCAATCTCTCTATCCTTAAGCTGATGAAAAGAAATGGCATTGGGGTTGACGTAGTCTCCATTCAGGAGGTACAAATCGCCCTCAAAGCCGGATTCCTGCCCGCAGAGATCATGTTCACGCCCAATTGCGTTGACTTTGAAGAAATTGTCCAGGGCGTTGAGGCAGGTGTGAACATTAACCTGGACAATCTGTCTGTACTTGAGAAATTCGGTAAGAAGTATGGGAGCGATTACCCCTGCGGCATTCGTTTGAATCCCCACATCATGGCCGGCGGCAACCTGAAAATCTCTACCGGTCATAGCCATTCCAAGTTTGGAATTTCAATTCAACAATTGCCGGCGATTCAACAATTGGTCAAGCAATATAAGATTGTCGTGAGCGGACTGCACATTCATACAGGATCTGAGA
>JANYHW010000031.1 GCA_025358885.1 Cytophagales bacterium
TACTTGATGGAAGATCTCCACAAGATAGGAGGCACGCCCCTCGTGATGAAATACATGTTGGAGAAAGGTTTCCTCCACGGTGACTGTATCACGGTGACCGGGAAATCAATCGCAGAAAACCTGAAGGACGTTCCCTCCATCAACTTTGATACACAGGACATTATATATCCTGTGGAAAAGGCCATCAAAAAGACAGGCCACTTGCAAATATTGTACGGCAACTTGGCGGAGAAAGGATCGGTAGCAAAAATTACCGGAAAGGAAGGCGAACGTTTCAAAGGAACTGCCCGCGTATTCAACGGCGAGTTTGCCTTGGTAGACGGAATCAAATCCGGCAAGATCAAAGAGGGCGATGTGGTCGTGATCAGAAACGTCGGACCGAAGGGTGCTCCGGGAATGCCTGAAATGCTGAAGCCAACCAGCCTCATCATGGGAGCGGGACTCGGAAAATCTGTGGCCCTTATTACTGATGGAAGATTCTCAGGCGGTTCCCATGGACTGGTGATAGGTCATATTACCCCCGAAGCCTTTGAGGGTGGGCTCCTGGCATTGGTGGAGGATGGCGACTGGATTGAGATTGATGTGAAAAAACGACAACTCAATTTATTGGTAGATGGTAAGACTTTAGCGATCCGGCGATCACACTACAAGACTCCTGTCTTGCGCGTGACGAACGGCGTGTTGTACAAATATGCGAAACAAGTAAAAACGGCTGCGGATGGATGCGTTACTGACGAAGACTAAACCGGCGGCGTCTACAGGTTCTTTGGGCGATCGCGAACCAGGCCAACCCAGGAAGAAAATTTCCGGATCACAAGCGTTGCTGCGCAGCCTCGTGGCTGAGGAAGTGACAACGTTGTTTGGTTATCCGGGTGGGGCAATCATGCCCGTGTACGATGCGTTGTATGATTTCGCCGATCAGCTTACCCACATACTGGTAAGACATGAACAAGGTGCCGTTCATGCCGCGCAGGGTTATGCGCGTGTTTCCGGTCGTGTAGGTGTGGCACTGGCAACCTCGGGCCCTGGTGCAACCAATTTGATTACCGGGCTGGCCGATGCATTGATTGATTCTACACCAATCGTCTGTATCACCGGTCAGGTATTTGCACACCTGTTGGGTACGGATGCCTTTCAGGAAATCGATGTGGTCAATACCACCATCCCTGTAACCAAGTGGAACGTGCAGGTGACCGAAGCAAAAGACATTGGACCGGCAGTCGCGAAGGCATTTTATATTGCGCGAAGCGGAAGACCTGGTCCTGTTCTTATTGACATCACCAAGAATGCTCAAAATGAATTGATCGAAGAGTCTGAGCATGAGAAGTGTGAAAATATCCGGACCTACAGACCGAAACCGGTCTTGCAGCTCTCCCAGGTAGATGCCGCGGCTGGGCTGATCAATAAGGCAAAGAAGCCTTTCCTGTTGGCAGGACAAGGCGTATTGCTATCAGGCGCTACAAATGAATTGATAGCTTTTTCCGAGAAGACCGGAATCCCAGTGGCGTGTACGTTGCTGGGTCTCGGAGGATTCCCGACTGATCATCCCAATTATACAGGGTTTCTTGGCATGCATGGGAATTACGGCCCCAACATAAATACCAATGAATGTGATGTCTTGATCGGACTGGGAATGAGGTTCGACGATCGTGTGACCGGCAACGTGACCAAGTACGCAAGGCAGGCGAAGATAATTCACATTGACATTGACAATGCGGAGATCAACAAGATTATCAAGACCGATGTGGCGGTACATGCCGATGCAAAAGATGCTCTAAATGCACTAATTGATAAGTGCAAAGAGAATTGCCATGAAGCCTGGAGAGATAGCTTTCACAGACTGGCTGAAGTAGAACATGAAAAAGTCATACGGCATGAATTCAATCCGAAGGGTGAATTGATGATGGCCGAAGTAATCAATCACCTGTCTCAATTCACGAAAGGAGAATCTATTATCGTAACCGATGTCGGACAGCACCAGATGGTGACCTCACGATATTACCAATACAAGAATCCCGGCACGAATGTAACCTCCGGTGGTGCCGGTACGATGGGTTTTGCCCTTCCGGCGGCCATGGGAGCCAAAATGGCGATGCCGCACAAGCAGGTGGTGGCAGTTATTGGTGACGGAGGATTTCAAATGACGATGCAGGAGCTTGGCACGATCATGCAATACAAGATCCCTGTGAAGATATTGATCCTGAACAATAACTTCCTTGGCATGGTGCGTCAATGGCAACAGCTCTTTCACGACAAACGCTATTCATTTACCGAAATGGAGAACCCTGACTTCGTGAGGATTGCCAGCGCCTATGGCATTGCCGGACGGAAAGTTGAAAAGAGGGAGGATCTGAAGGATGCCTTGAAAGAAATGCTGGATGCAAAGTCCACCTATTTTCTAGAAATATTGGTGGGCAAAGAAGATAATGTATTTCCGATGGTTCCAGCCGGTGCCGGGGTGGGAGAAGTATTATTGGAGGCTCCCAAAAAATCATGAACATGTCTGATGTCTTTTTACTAAAAACTAGCCTCTCGTTTCTATGAAGCAGGATTTCACCATGGAAGTGGCGGCGGACAATAATTTTTCTGTACTCAACAGGATCATTAACATCCTGAACCGCCGCCGGGTGCGCATCAAGAAGCTGATGGCGCATGAAAACGAAGATGACTTCCGGAGAGGAGGCGTCATCATGCTGCTCCACATGACACCCGATATGGCGCAAAAAGTAAAAGTACAACTGGAAAAACTTATTGAAGTGGAGGAGGTGAGCTATCACGAAGGCAGCACATCCTACATGGAACTCAGCGAACGCATTGTAGACGTAGATTGAATAGAAACAGAAAAACAAACCCTTTAACATTTTGCATTATGGCTAAGATTAATTTTGGTGGAACGGTAGAAGAGGTGGTAACACGGGAAGAGTTTCCCATGGAAAAGGCCGTTGATATTTTAAGCAAAGAGACCATTGCCATCATCGGATATGGTGTGCAGGGTCCTGCCCAGGCGCTCAACCTCCGCGACAACGGATTCAACGTCATCGTCGGACAACGCAAAGGTTCGAAGACCTGGGATAAAGCTGTTGAACATGGCTGGGTGCCTGGCGAAACGTTGTTCGAGATCGAGGAGGCGGCGAGACGTGGGACTATCCTGGAGTTTTTATTATCGGATGCGGGCCAAATTGCCTTGTGGCCAACCATCAAGCCGTTCCTCACCAGAGGAAAGACATTGTATTTCTCTCATGGCTTTGGCATCACCTTTAAAGAACAAACTGGAATCATTCCTCCGGCAGACATCGATGTGGTACTAGCGGCACCCAAAGGATCAGGTACATCGGTACGCAGACTATTTCTACAAGGAAAAGGAATCAATTCCAGCTATGCCGTATTTCAGGATGCCACCGGAAACGCAAAGTCAAAGGCGATAGCCCTCGGCATCGGCGTGGGATCGGGCTACTTGTTTGAGACCGACTTTAAAAAAGAGGTGTATTCTGACCTTACCGGCGAACGGGGTACCCTTATGGGCGCCATCGCCGGAATATTTGAAGCACAGTACGAAGTGCTTCGCTCAAAGGGCCATTCTCCATCCGAGGCATTTAATGAAACGGTAGAAGAACTCACTCAAAGCCTCATGCCGCTGGTGGCGGAGAATGGAATGGATTGGATGTATGCCAACTGTTCCACCACGGCGCAACGCGGCGCATTGGATTGGAAGAAGAAATTCAAAGCCGCTACACTTCCGGTATTTAAGGAATTATATGAAAGTGTTGCCAGCGGTGCCGAAGCGAAACGCACCATTGATACCTGCAGTAAACCTGACTATCGTGAAAGACTTGCGGAAGAATTGAAGGAAGTCCGCGACAGCGAATTGTGGCAGGCAGGGGCCGCCGTAAGAAAACTGAGACCGGAAAAGGCAAAGGTTGAGGCCAGCATGATCAATTAGGCCGGAACACGCAACCCTGAACATGAACCCAGCCACCACCATAACCTCCCTCGACATCAATGCGGCCTACGAGGTACTGAAGCCGGTCGTCCTGAAAACACCGATGCAGTTTCATAGGAAGTTATCGGAGAAATTCGGGTGTGAAGTGTACCTCAAGCGTGAAGACTTGCAGGTGGTGCGTTCCTATAAAATCCGGGGTGCTTACAACCTCATCCAAAGCCTGACAGCAGAAGAGCGCAGCCGGGGTGTCGTGTGTGCCAGTGCGGGGAATCATGCGCAGGGCGTTGCCTTCTCCTGTAAACTGTTAAATATTCATGGGGTAATTTATATGCCGGCAATAACGCCGAAACAAAAGATCAACCAGGTGAGAATGTTTGGCGGCGGAAACGTTGAAATTGTCCTGACCGGTGATACGTTTGACGAATGCCAGGCGCATGCGTTGGAGTTTGCCGACGAGCAGAACAAAATATTTGTGCCGCCCTTCGATCATATAAGAGTGATGGAAGGACAGGGAACCGTGGGCCGGGAAATCCTGGATGATCAGTCTAATATAGATTTTGTATTTGTCCCCATCGGCGGTGGCGGATTGTGTGCAGGACTGGGCAGTTACTTTCAAACTTATTCGCCTCAAACTAAAATTGTCGGTGTTGAACCACAAGGTGCTCCTTCGATGAAGGAAGCGTTGAAGGCGGGAAGGCCCGTCATTCTTGATTCTATCCAGCGATTTGTAGATGGTGCCTCAGTGAAAAAAGTTGGTGATCTGACTTTCCCCATCTGCCGGGACGTGCTGTCGGACATGCTGCTGGTTCAGGAAGGGAAAGTGAGCTCCACGATATTGCAATTGTATAATGAAGATGCGATTGTCGCTGAACCTGCAGGCGCCTTATCCATTGCGGCCCTAGATCAATACGCCGAACAGTTGGCGGGCAAGAAAGTAGTGTGTATCCTGAGTGGAGGCAATAACGATATCGACCGCATGCAGGAGATCAAGGAGCGCTCCCTATTATATGAAGGATTGAAACATTACTTTATTGTTCGCTTTGCCCAACGACCCGGTGCGCTGAAAGAATTCGTAAACCATATCCTTGGTCCCAATGATGACATTGTGCGGTTTGAATTCATTCAAAAACACAATAAGGAGACCGGTCCTGCCTTGATCGGAATAGAAGTGAAGGGGAAGGACGATTTTAGTTCGCTGATAATGAGGATGGATTCCCATAAATTGAATTATACCCTGATCAACCAGCACGAAAACTTGTTTGAATACTTGATTTAAATTGTTCAGCTTTTCGAGCATATCTGTAAGAAGACCTTTTTTGCCGCGACTGTATCGATTGAAATTCTTTAGAAGGACAGGACATAATTTTTTTCCCGCCCTTTAACGATTGGACAACCTTGATGACTTATCTTCGAATCAAACTTTAAGCAGTAAACAAATGGCACAGGGCCTTTTAATTGATATGGACGGGGTGGTATATAGCGGCGATCTCATGATTCCTGGTGCGGATAAATTTATCAAGTACCTGGTCGACCAGAACATCCCCTTCAGCTTCATGACGAATAACAGTCAGCGCACCCGGCTGGAGGCAGTAAGAAAGCTGCACAAACTGGGTATTGATGTCTCGGAGAACCATGTGTACAACAGCGCCATGGCAACCGGAAAATTTCTCGCGAGCCAGATACCGGAAGGCACCGCCTACGTACTCGGTGAAGGTGGGTTGTTGTCGAGTCTCCATGAAAATGGAATCAGGTTGGTGACTACGGATCCCGACTTTGTCGTCCTGGGCGAAGGGCGAAACTTTACCCTGGAGATGGTTCAGCGCGCAGTTGACATGATCCTCGCCGGATCAAAATTTGTAATCACGAATCGCGATCCATCCCCAAAGCAGAAGGGTTGGGATAATCTGGGTATCTCAGCCACAGCGGCGATGATTGAAGAGGCAACTGGTATTAAGGCATTCGTCATCGGCAAACCAAGTCCGGTGATGATGCGGGCGGCGAGAAAGGCGTTGGGACTCGAGGCTGCAGAGACTACCATCATCGGTGATACGATGAACACCGACATTCGAGGTGGTGTGCAAATGGGCTACAAAACTATTTTAGTATTGAGCGGGATTACCAAACGCGAGCACCTCACACGGTTCGCTTTTAAACCGGATATGGTGGTTGAGTCGGTGGGTGATATCAAGTTCCCGCTGCCCTGGTGGTGAGGTTTTCATTAAACTGAATTTATTCTTGATGAACCAAAAACAACCTGATGTGTTAGGTTGTTGTTCCGTGTTGAATCGTCAATCAAAAACAATCAAACTATGAAACGAACTGGATCTGCCCATTGGGAAGGCGACCTCAAAGGAGGAAAAGGAAATATCTCCACCCAAAGTACGACGTTGAACAAGACACAGTATTCATTCAACACCCGTTTTGCGGAAGGGGTAGGTACCAACCCGGAAGAATTGCTTGCCGCAGCTCACGCAGGTTGTTTTACCATGGCGGTGAGTGCGATGCTGGGACAAGCAGGATTAGTTCCTACAGCTTTGGATACAACGGCCGTTGTTACACTCGAAGGTACCACCATTACCGGCATTCACCTTACTATCCAGGGGAAAGTGCCTGACATTTCGCCGGATAAATTCATACAGGTGACTAAGGATGCCGAAAAGAATTGCATCATTTCAAAAGTGCTCAGCGTGCCCATTACTTCAGAGGCGACATTATTGAAATAGTAATCTGACTCCAACAAATTGTAAGTGAACTCAAACTAACAGTTGTAAGTGATATGAAATATTTTTGATTGGATGCGAAGCAGCTAACTCAAAAATTATCATATTCGTAACAGAAATGAAACAAGGGATCCGCCCTGTCAAGACTACGGTTTTGACAGGGCGGTTTCATTTTAATCTGTACAGGCCAAACTAACGATTGTTGTGAACGACGGAAAACCAAAGACAATTTTTGAAAAGATCTGGGACACCCATGTGGTCAGAAGGGCGGAGGGTTATCCCGATGCATTATTTATCGATCGCCATTTTATTCATGAAGTAACCAGTCCCCAGGCATTCGACGGACTGAAGAAAAGGGGTATTAAAGTTTTCAATACTTCGAGAACTACGGCAACTGCCGATCACAACGTTCCTACGAAAGACCAGCATTTACCCATCAAGGAGGCCTTGTCCCGCCACCAGGTGGAAACCCTTCGTAACAATTGCAAAGAATTTGGAATCGAATTGTATGACCTCGGACATCCCTTTCAGGGAATCGTGCACATCATCGGGCCGGAACTGGGACTAACATTGCCCGGAATGACGATTGTGTGCGGAGACAGTCATACGTCAACCCATGGTGCATTCGGTAACATCGCGTTTGGTATAGGCACAAGTGAAGTGGAACAGGTGCTCGGAACGCAATGCATCCTTCAATACAAACCTAAGACCATGCTCATCGAAATCAACGGTGAATTGGGCAAAGGTGTCGTGAGCAAAGACATCATCCTTTATATCATTTCAAGACTTACGTCGAGCGGTGCGACCGGGTACTTTGTGGAGTATGCCGGCGACACCATCCGCCAACTTTCCATGGAAGCTCGCATGACCATCTGCAACATGAGCATTGAGATGGGTGCCAGGGGAGGGTTGATCACACCGGATGAGACCACCTTCAATTATATCAAGGGAAGAAAGTTTGCTCCACAGGGTGAAACTTTTGATCGTCAGGTAATGGAATGGAAGAAACTCAAGACCGACGAAGGCGCTGCCTATGACGCGGTAATGAAGTTTAATGCATCTGACATCGCGCCTATGATCACCTACGGTACCAACCCCGGCATGGGCATGCGTGTTACGGACAGGATACCTACGCTTGCCGAATTGAAGGAAATCAATGAGCAGGGGTCATTCAAGAAATCATTGGAGTACATGGGCCTAGAACCGGGATCAACGCTGCTTGGAAAAGCGGTGGACTACGTATTCATCGGAAGTTGTACGAATGCGCGCATAGAAGACCTTCGCCTTGTAGCCTCTATGGTAAAAGGAAGGAAGAAAGCAGCCAACGTGGAAGTGTGGATAATACCAGGTTCAAAGCAAGTAGAACAGCAGGCAATCAAAGAAGGCCTTGACAAAATATTTGAAGCGGCAGGGTTTGAATTGCGGAGCCCTGGTTGCTCCGCATGCCTTGGAATGAATGAAGATAAAGTACCTGCAGGAAAATATTGTATCGCCACGTCGAACAGAAATTTTGAAGGTCGACAAGGCCCAAAGTCAAGAACCTTCCTGGCGAGCCCATTGAGCGCGGCCGCGGCTGCGATTACGGGTAAGGTAACTGATGTAAGGGAAATGGTGTAATCGTTATTAATGATAAGATGAGCAAAGAGAAATTCATAAACCTGGTTTCCACGGCAGTTCCACTTCCTGTCGAAAACATCGACACGGACCAGATCATTCCGGCGCGCTTTCTGAAAGCCACCACACGCGAAGGATTTGGAGACAACCTGTTCCGTGATTGGAGGTTTGACAACGACGGCCAACCGGTAAAGGATTTTGTCCTGAACGGATCAAGGTATTCCGGAAAAATTCTCGTGGCCGGAAAGAATTTTGGTTGTGGCAGCAGCCGTGAACATGCCGCGTGGGCACTTTATGATTTTGGCTTTCGTGTCGTGATCTCCAGCTTTTTTGCTGACATCTTCAAGAACAATGCGCTGAACAATGGATTGCTGCCCGTGGTAGTTTCTGATGTTTATCTAAAGGGACTCTTTGAAACCGTAAAGGCCAACCCTTCTGCAGCAATCACTGTCGACCTGGAAAATCAAACCGTGAGTAGCGGCGCGCAGGTTGCAAAATTTGAAATCAACAAGTATAAGAAGACCTGTATGATCAACGGGTACGATGATATTGATTATTTGCTAAGCCTGAACAAGGAGGTCAGGGAATTTGATTTGACCCATGCGGGATCGTGATGTAGAAACACAATGAAGAAGAAGATAATCATATTGCCTGGCGACGGAATCGGTAAAGAAGTGACCACGGAAGGAAAGCGTGTGCTTGAAAAGATTGCCGAAATCTTTGGTCATCAATTTGAATACGATACGGCCCTGATCGGTCATGATGCCATTGAAACTACGGGAAGTCCGCTCCCAGATGAATCACTTGCCAAGTTGAAATCCTGTGATGCAATTCTTTTCGGTGCCGTAGGTCATCCGAAATATGATAATGACCCTACTCTCAAGGTGAGGCCGGAGCAGGGATTGTTAAAGATGCGTAAGGAACTGGGGTTGTATGCCAACCTCCGTCCGATAAAATTGTTTGATGAATTGCTTGAAGCCTCCAGCATCAAGCCCGAAATTCTGAAAGGCTCTGATATCCTTTTCTTTCGTGAACTCACAGGCGACGCATACTTCGGGGAGAAGGGAAGAAAAGACGATGGCAATACCGCCTATGACATGATGATCTATCAGCGTTATGAGGTAGAGCGCATCGCCCACAAAGCTTTCCAGGCAGCCCGCACGCGCAGGAAGAAAGTTACTTCTGTAGACAAAGCCAATGTACTGGAGAGTTCAAGGCTCTGGAGAGAGACGGTGCAACTTGTTGGAAAGCAATATCCGGACGTTCAGCTCGAGCATCAATTCGTGGATACCGCCGCAATGAAGCTCATTCAGAGCCCGAGAAGTTTTGATGTGGTGCTTACCGGGAATCTTTTTGGTGATATTCTTACGGACGAAGCCTCCCAGATCGCCGGTTCCATGGGGATGCTCGCGTCAGCGTCCATCGGAGATGCGGTCGGGTTGTATGAACCCATTCACGGATCAGCACATGACATCACAGGAAAAGGAATTGCCAACCCGTTGGCCTCCATTCTATCAGCCGCTTTGTTGCTCGATATTTCTTTTGGCCTGAAAGAGGAATCAAATGGAATATTGGAGGCGGTGTCGAATGCTTTACGCTCCGGGTTCAGAACCGCCGATATTGCTGATGCGCGTACACCCAAAGAAAAAATATTGAATACACGAAGCATGGGTGATTGCATAGTAGAACAGTTGTCCCTGACACATGCGACCGTGAACCATTAATCAACAACGATCAACGATTACCATGAACAATAAAATTCAAATCTTCGACACCACACTTCGCGACGGCGAACAGGTTCCCGGATGTCAACTGTCCACAGAAGAAAAAGTAACTATTGCCCTAGAGCTGGAGCTTCTTGGGGTGGATGTTATTGAAGCAGGTTTTCCGATTTCAAGCCCCGGCGATTTCCTGTCTGTCGTGGAGATCTCCAAGGCAGTGAGCGAACCTAT
>JANYHW010000039.1 GCA_025358885.1 Cytophagales bacterium
CTGAACTAACCAATATGAAAGGGATGGTGAAGCAAGCGATGGAAGAGGGTGCGTTTGGTATCTCCACCGGACTAAAATACATGCCTGGTACTTTTGCAAAGACTTCAGAGGTAGTGGAACTCTCCAAAGTAGCAGCGGGCATGAAAGGTTTTTATACATCCCATCTTCGGGAAGAGGGACTGGCCTTGCTTTCCGGAGTGCGTGAAGCAATTGTCATCGGCAAAGAGGCGGGCATCCCCATCGTCCTCACTCACCACAAGGCTATGGGAAAACCCATGTGGGGGAAGAGTGTACTTACCCTGGGCCTTGTTGACTCCGCACGGAATGCAGGTATCGATGTTATGATGGACCAATATCCATACACGGCGAGTTCCACAGGCCTCAGTGTACTCATTCCCACCTGGGCCATGGCGGGTACACGGGAAGAATTCATAAAACGAACAAAAAAGAAATCTACAGCCGACAGCATCCTTTCAGCCATCAGGTTCAACCTGGAGAATGACCGCGGCGGCGGCGACATCAGGTTGGTTCAATTCTCCATGGTGAAGTGGGACACAACCCTGAACGGAAAAACCTTGTTCGACTACGCGGTCCGCCAAGGGGTAAAACCCAATGTTGAAAATGGTGCGAAGCTCGTGCTTGAACTTGAGTTGAAAGGAAGTGCGTCGTGTATCTATCACGCCATGAGTGAAGAAGATGTGGAAAGAATCATGAGGCACCCATTCACGATGATTGCCTCCGACGGTGGGACAGTCAAGTTTGGTGAGGGCCATCCCCACCCGCGGGCCTACGGAACATTTCCCAGGGTTCTCGGTCGTTACGTTCGTGAAAAAAAGATACTCACGCTGGAAGACGCCGTCCGCAAAATGACCTCCATGCCTGCTGCGCGCATGGGATTAACAGACAGAGGCCTCTTAAAAGAGGGATTCGTTGCCGACATCACCATCTTCGACGCAGACCGCGTTACGGATAAAGGAACTTTTGAAAAACCACATCAGTACCCGGAAGGGATAGAATATGTCATTGTCAACGGAGTCGTAACAGTGGAGAAAGGTGCGATGACAAAAAATCGTTCAGGAAAAGTTTTGCGCGGACCTGCCTACCTTGCCAAACCATTATAATTAACCTTGACATCCACTTCACACATACACCAGCTCCTCAACCAGGGTCGATACCTCGAAGCGCGTGCAGAATCGGAGAAGCTTCTTGCCGCTTCCAATGATCTTGGCGTGCAACAAATTCATGCCTTGGCGCTCTCCAAGTCCGGCACACCACAGGTTGCAGCCGATTTCTTCGCCCCGATCTACAACGGCCATCCCGATGATGCAGAGACCGCCGGCATTATGGGTGGAATCTATAAAGAACTCTTCCGACAGACTCAAAACCAGCAGTTTGCCGTCAAGTCACGAGATGCATACCTCAGTAATTTTAACATCAGCAGGAATTATTATACGGGCATCAATGCGGCTACTATGTCGGCTATTGCCGGAAAGTTCCAGCGCGGCAGGGAAATAGCGCAGGAAGTTCTATCCCTCCTGCCGGAAACCTCCACGGATTTCTGGGAGCTGGTCACACGTGCCGAAGCAAAACTTCTCAACAAAGACCCGCGAACGGCATCTTCTATCTATTTCCAGGCCCATCAACTGGCAGGAGCTGACTGGGGAAAAATCAACACCGTGTACAATCAGCTCTGGATGCTGAACCATTATATGCTGGTACCGGTCGATATATTGAAAGCCTTCAGTCCACCTACCGTGGCAGTTCTTGTGGGACACATGATCGACCACCCGAATCGTTCCACGCCGAGGTTCCAGCAGCAATTCGTGCCACGGGTAAAGGAATCGCTGATGGCCACCATAAAGACATTGAATGCGCGCATTGGCTACACTTCATTGGCATGCGGCAGTGACATACTTTTCTCTGAGGCCGTGGTGGAGAGCGGCGGCGAGATCAACATTTATATTCCTTTCAGGAAAGAAGACTTTTTGGAGACGAGTGTCTCCTTTGCCGGGCATGATTGGGTGGAGCGATTTGAAAAAATAGTGGAGCATCAAGACATACATTATCTGACGCAGGAAGGATACCTGGGCAACGATGAATTGTTTTCCTTTCATGGGCGCGTATTGTTCGGTCTTGCCACCTTACGCGGGCGGATGCTTCACACTGAGCCATATTTAATAACAGTCCTTTCAGAACGCGACCGCACCCTGAAAGAAGGAGGCACGCGCGACCTGATGAAACTATGGCCCTTTCCTGCAAGAGTTCAAAACATTGATCCTTCCAAATACTTGCCGGCGCCACCTCCTGCTCCGCACAAGCCTGCCGTGATCATTGATTCTGGTCAGCCTAATCGCTTCATCCTATACATGGTGGCAGTCACTTTTACGGGACCAATTATGCTGGAGGCGCATCGGTTGGCGAAGAAACTCGAAGAGGAAATTGTCCAGGAATTGATGTCCCTCACATTCGAAGATGATATCGTCTATGCAGGGTTCAGTTCTTCGTTCGCGGCCATCAAATTTACGAGGGACCTTGTCTCTGCTGTCGAACGCAAGAGTCAGCTATCCACCTACCGCATTGGCTTGCATGCCGGGCCCGTGGTGGTGAAGCGCGCCGACGACAAGCGGGTGATGACGGGGACCCATGCAGATATCTTGCAGAAAATATTCGCGTTGGGTCCTGAGGGTACAGCCTATGCCAGTGAGACCTTCGCCGCATCTCTTGTCCTGGACTCAGGGGACTTTTCATTTATCCACACCGGGAGCGCCGACCTGGGAGAACCGTTTGGCACGCACAACCTTTACAGGGTAACCTGGGGAGGAGACAAAAAGAAATAAATCTGGTAATAACCGAATATGAGCCTGAGGCTATCCATACCATTTGTTTTTACATTCCTGTTGCTGCTCATCGTGATGATGGAGCTTCATGAAATCGTGCACATCACCACGGGCAGGATATTATGTGGATGCTGGGGTCCCCGCGACTTCAATGTATGGTCGCTGTGCAAGGGATGTGATGAACGCGTGTCATGGTCCTGGGTGGCGACGCTGGCCGGCCCTCTTATTTCGTTTGCTTTGATGTGGCTGGGGATGGGCTGGCTAAAATCTTCCAATCCCAAAAAAGTCGCCGTCGGGTTTTCACTGATCTTCTCCAACATCCCGTTCGGCAGAATTACCACAGTGATGATGGGTGGCGGAGATGAAATGGTGGTGGTGCGGCATTTCTTAAAGGGAAC
>JANYHW010000048.1 GCA_025358885.1 Cytophagales bacterium
AAGGCCTATTGCCTCCAATGATACGGAAGAGGGCAGACGAAAGAACAGAAGGGTGGAAATCTTGATTCACAATAAAAGATAATTTGGTCATGACGACGACAAAGGCACGTTCATTTTGGTTGAGGGATGTGACACCTTAAGTGAAACTTGGTAAATTTGCCATATCAGAATCAAAGGGGTTTAAAACTTATTCAAATGAAGATCACGATTGGTTTCTTGTGTATTTTATCCCTGGCAGTCACTTCACTGAGGGCCCAGAATCTCAAAACAGAAAAGGGCCATGAGAAGAATCCATATTATTCCTCGACGGATACACGTCATTTGAAAGTCTCAAACGAAGAGTGGAAGCGGATACTTCCAGATGATCTCTATGCGGTCTCGCGCGAACAGGATACCGAAAGACCATTTACCGGACGTTATTGGAATGCGGACACCAAAGGCACATATTACTGCGCGGTGTGCGGCAATGTTCTGTTTAAGTCAGATGCAAAATTTGCGAGCACTTGTGGCTGGCCTAGTTTTTTTGAACCGATTAGAAAAAACAGTGTGATCTACCGGGTAGACAAGTCCCTGAGTGCTGAGAGAACGGAAGTCATGTGTGCCCGGTGTGATTCTCACCTGGGGCATATTTTCGACGATGGACCAGCGCCGACCTACAAGCGATACTGTATGAATTCTGTTTCGTTGGACTTCCTGCCACAGGGACTTACGAGCAAGTAAGGTCACAAGGGAAGAGAATAGCTGAGGACAACGAATCCGTATGGATTGCAAATGCGATCATTGATGTCAAGACGGAGGAGATGCTTTTTAGTCCTTGTCTGGCGAACCGGAAAATTCCATACAATGAAATGAAAGCCATTATTATGGTGAGTAAGACCTCAGCGGAAGTATAATGTCCGGAGACAACCCTTGCTATCCCAAGTAGAATGAGCCAGATCAGGACCACGATCATCAACCAGAATACGAGAAGCCCTAAGGCGGCCGGTAGAATAAATTGATCGTTTTGTCGGATGGCAATCATACATGCTACCAGAGGAATGATCTGAATAGCATGTCGCAGAACTGTGCCGCTCACGATTCCCACAATTAGTAAGAAGAGTGCGACGCCTGCGGGACAATTCAATATTGGCATGGCTGCTTGATTCCTTTGCATACGGCTTAGACGATAAGGTTGCGTGGTCCGTTGCATCCTGGTTTGAATTATTGAGCGGAGATAGTCTATTTTTAGACATGAATCGTCAGTCCAGTCATTCGGTGTAGATGAAGAATCCGCTAAGCAACATTACGGCCCTGTTTGTCCTGATCGCCATCGTTCCCGTGGCATTCATCATCTATGAGCTAAGCCAGATAAACCAGAACGAAGAAATTGTGCGGGACACCTATCAGAGTCAGCTCGATGCCATCTTGTATTCTGTGAATCAATATTCTGATGATGTGATGAGTAGTTGGGCAAACAAAATCAGGTTTGAAATGAAGACAGACACCATGTCGGCGGCAGGGTACACCAGAAGACTACAGACCTTGCTGAACCAGTCGGAAGTGGTTCGGTATGTCTATCTGTCCGACGGAAAAGGGAAGGATGTTCTTTACAGTTTGAATGAAAGTAATGACTTGAAAGAGGATGTTGAAGCGGCGTTGAGGTTAGTTGTAAGTAATAACACCTCCAGGATAGAAAAGCTCATGGAGTACAGCGAGGCTGGCTTTAGGAAAATGGAGCCCATTGATACCGTTGTGGCCGGGAACTGCATACCCATTCTGTTTGCCCTGGATAATGGCGCAGCCGGTTATACTGTTGGTGCTATCATCGTAGACTTGAAGTCGTTCATCATCCTTAGCCTGGCGCCTAAAATTCAGGCCATCTCCCAGGGGAAATTCATTATCACCGCGAGGAAGAGCGGTAACGATTCCCTTGTGTATTCTACGGAATCATTCAATCCTGCCCGACCTGCGAATGGCAATGCCCCGGAAGTCTTCAAAGGTGTTCAGAAGAGGGACTTTTGGACATTGCCGGGCTATTATCTTGGAATATCGCTTCAGGGATCTACTGTTGAGAGCCTTGCGCGGGATAGAACGACGACAAGTTTGGTCATCTTGATCCTGCTTGCCCTTATCCTCTTCACGGGTGTCATATTCCTGTATCGAAACATCCGAAGAGAGATGCAATTGTCGAAGGCAAAGTCTGAGTTTGTATCCAATGTATCCCACGAAATCCGTACACCGCTGTCCCTTATTTCTATGTTTGCCGAGACATTGGAGTCCGGGCGGGCTCCATCCGAAGAGAAGAAGATGGAATATTATGGCATCATCAGCAAGGAGGCCAACCGATTGTCGGGCATTGTGAACCGGATCCTGAATTTTTCCAGGATGGAGGCAAACAAAAAGACCTACACCTTCTCGTCATTGCAATTGAATGACCTTTGTGAAGAGATACTGAAGAGTTACTTCTATCCACT
Source organism: Cytophagales bacterium (assembly GCA_025358885.1). Classification (GTDB taxonomy): domain Bacteria; phylum Bacteroidota; class Bacteroidia; order Cytophagales; family Cyclobacteriaceae; genus ELB16-189. The sequence goes on from JANYHW010000048.1 coordinate 2,454, forward strand.
TCGCGACAAAGGGTTCGTCTTCGACTACTCACCAGGTGAAAATCTTCCTTCAATGCCAGGTGACCGGGAGGCTGTCTCTGAAGCGATCATCAACTTGATGGACAACGCCATAAAATACAGCAGAGACCGGAAACATATCCGGATAGCAACGCGTTCAGATAATCAATTTGCCTATGTGGACATTCAGGATGAAGGCATAGGAATATCCAGGGGTCATCAGCATGATATCTTTGAACAGTTTTTTCGGGCACCTACAGGAGATGTGCACACCACCCAGGGCTCCGGGCTTGGCCTGACTTTGGTAAAGAAGATCATGGAAGCGCACAATGGGACCGTAGTGGTAGACAGCACTCCAGGCAAGGGCAGTACATTCCACCTTAAATTTCCCCTAAAACACTGACTGTTTCATGAACGCTAAAATACTTGTGGTGGATGATGAGCCGAACATGAGACTGGGTTTGAAAGATAACCTTGAACTTGAAGGGTATCATGTAGATCTCGCCGACAATGGAATCGCAGGGCTGGAATCCGCGATGGCCAAAACGTATGATTTGATTCTCCTGGACGTGATGATGCCAGGGATGTCCGGCCTGGAAGTATGCAAGAGGTTGCGTGCAGGGTCAGTGAAGAGTTTTATCCTGTTACTTACTGCCAAGAGTGAAGAGATTGATAAAGTGGTTGGATTGGAAATTGGTGCTGATGACTACGTTACGAAACCCTTCAGCGTGAGGGAACTGCTTGCGAGGATAAAGGCTATTCTGAGAAGAGGGGCTGCCACGCAAACGTCATCCGGGAGTGTAATCGGTAAACTGACGGTGAATTTTGAGACATATACGGCATCAAACCGGGAAGGCCCGGTGCACATGTCGCATAAAGAATTTGCTATTCTGAACTACTTGTCCGAACGACAAGGGGAGGTGGTCTCCCGTGACAATTTGCTGAAGGCTGTCTGGGGATACAATGATACGCCCACCACAAGAACGGTAGATAATTTTATTGTGAAGCTGAGAAACAAAGTTGAAGAGGATCCCAATGATCCAAAATTGATCATTACAGTCCACGGTATAGGATATACACTGGCCAAAACAGGTAAGTAGCGGCCTCGTGCGGGGCCGTGACAACTTTTTACAATTGCTGACGGCGTGGTGACATCTATTTTATTTCTCACGAGTATATTGATGTGTAAATCCACTGCACTTCAATATGAAAAAACTGATACCCCAAAGAACAGTTCTTATGGCCGCAGTGTTAATTATCACTGCCAGCCTTTCGGCCGAAAGTTCATCAGGTGAGAAGAAAGTGAGTCTTCGCGGAAACTGGAAGTTCGCCCTTGGCGACAATACCCTCTTTTCTGATCCCCGATATAATGACTCTCACTGGGAAGAAATTTATGTCCCTTCTGCCTGGAATAACGAAGGCTTTAGGAACTATAACGGTTATGCCTGGTATCGCAAAAAGGTGGATATTTCATTTGATCCAAAGGAGCTCCTCTATCTCGAATTGGGTAGGATTGATGATTCTGATGAGGTTTATGTCAATGGACATTTGATTGGCTCTTCAGGCGGTTTCCCGCCCAATTATTTTACTGCATACGACGTTCCGCGTTCCTACTACATCCCGGCAGAATACCTGAATGAATCAAAAGGCAATGTGATTGCTGTTCGTGTGTATGATGAAGGTGGCGAGGGTGGTATCCTCGGTAGAAATGTGGGCATCTACAGCTATGAAACGTACGCTGAAAATGGTTTTGCACTTTATGGGAACTGGAAATTTCACTTGTTGGACAATATGGATTGGGCGGGAGAGAATTTCAATGACTCCGATTGGGAGAATATCATTGCTCCTTCAAATTGGGAACGCCAGGGTTTTCACGACTACGATGGCTTTGCCTGGTATCGCAAAAGATTCGCATTGCCTGCCGGCTTCAAAACCAATGACCTGGTATTGCTCCTGGGCAAAATCGACGACATGGATGAAGTCTTTATTAACGGTGAAAAGGTAGGTCATACCGGAAATATCGAGAGCAAGTGGGTAAGGGGTGAGGAATGGCAGAAGCCCCGGAATTATTTTATCCCAGATAACCTCCTGCGGAGTGGAGCAGAAAACGTGATTGCTGTTCGCGTCTACGATCATGAGGGAAATGGAGGAATATTTGAAGGCCCGTTGACCCTTATTCCCCGAACCGAATACAAGCAGTTTTCGAAGAAATACCATGATAATAACTCATTCAGCTGGTGGTCTTTACTGGATTGGTAATTAATAGACACTTGAATAGTTATTTTTTCATGCGCATCACCTTATTTTTTGTATTGTCTTTGATTCTGGTCGCCCAAACGGCGGCACAGGACAAATGGCAGCAGGCATTGAATCTCGAAGGCAAATGGAAATTTTCCATCGGCGATAAGGCTGCCTGGTCAGCGCGGGCATATAATGATGTAGAATGGGAATCCGTCTATGTCCCGTCTCCCTGGGAAGACCAGGGATTCCATGGCTATGATGGTTATGCCTGGTATCGCAAATCATTTAATGGGGTGGACCTCAAACGAAGGGATGTGTCCTACAGTCTTTTCCTTGGCTACATCGACGATGTGGATGAAGTGTATTTCAACGGGCGTAAAATTGGCTCGTCGGGCTCATTCCCACCCAGGTACCATACCGCTTACAATGCATTTCGAAGCTATTCAATTCCAAAGGAATTCATTGATTTCAATGGCAAAAATGTGATCGCAGTGAAAGTAATGGATGAAGGTCTTGAGGGGGGTATCGTGTCGGGAGATGTAGGAATCTATTACAACCGGATGGATGAAGGGATTGCCGTCAATCTCCGCGGGATGTGGGACTTCAAGGTAGTTGACACGCGACTGTTTGGTAACAGGAATGTAAACATTGATGAGACTCTGGTGACCAGCATAGGAGCCAGTGCAATAGGCTGGGTGCAAATCATGGTACCTGGCATTTGGGAGAACCAGGGGTTTTCTAATTACGATGGCGGCGCATGGTACCGTCGCAAGTTTACCATTCCCAAAGAGCTCGCCGGCGAAGAACTCGTTATCCTGTTGGGCAAGATTGATGACAGTGATCACACCTATCTCAATGGCAAATTGATTGGCTCTACGGAGAACCAGCATACCCGTGTAAGGATGTATCCTGTATCAGCGAACGATTACAAGCCAGGAGTGGAGAATGTCCTCGTCGTCTATGTAGATGACCCTCAAGGAGAGGGGGGGATATATGAGGGTCCTGTCGGACTTATCAAGCAATCAGAGTTTACTCGGTATATCCGGTGGAGAAATTAGTTCGGTAAAAAACAGAATCGGTGTCATGAAGAAGAGATTACCGCTAGGGACAGGTGAGGAAGAACTCAAGGCTATCGTAGAGGACTTGCAATCGAAGCTAAGGAAGAAACACGAATGTCTTGCTGAGGCTCGTCTCAGGCTCCAGCGGGCTAAGAACAATGTCCACAGGCTCAAGGGAATTATTACCTATCAGCGGGAAAGACTGATGAAACTGTATCAATAATAACTTAATAATTATCGTTATGATCCTGAACTACTTTTTATTGACACTCCGCAATATCACCAGGCAGCGGGGCTATGCCATTGTCAATATGCTGGGATTGGCGGTAGGTCTGGCATCGGCGTTATTTATTTTGTTGTATGTCAAAGATGAATTGACCTTCGACACCATGCACCCGAAGGCAGCGAGCACTTACCGGATGGGCTTCATGATTGAGTTCCCCAACGGTGAAAAGAACGCTCAGCCCACCTCACCGGCCGGATGGGACAATTACATACAGGCCAATTATGAAGGTATTGAAGGAATTACCAGCTATGACACCCAGGGAATGCCGACGAGCATCCAGTACGAAGAAAAAGACAGGATAATCCTCACCGAAGATATCATATGGGCTGAACCCAGTATTACGGACATTTTGTATCTCCCTATCGCTAAGGGGAACATGCAAAATCCCCTGAAAGAAATTAACAGCATCATCATGACAGAGGCGTCGGCACATGAATTATTTGGTGATGATGATCCAATCGGCAAGACTGTTCAGGTATCGCACGAATGGGTAACGCAAAAACAGAAAGTGGGTATGGTGGTCACTGCGGTTGTCAAAGACTTACCTTCCAATTCTCATGTTAGGCCAAAATACATCGGGAACATACTGGCATTAAAACCATTCACGAAGGATTTGGAAACTCTTTTAAACACATCCATGGGCGATGGGAACAATTATTTTACACAATCATACTTTGTGTGCAGTGATCCCAGGAAAATCCCTGTCATCCAGGCCGATCTGCAAAAGAAGGCCAATGATTTGATCGCGAAGAATCATTGGGAAATCAAGTTGGTCCCGGTCATTCGCAATATCACCGATGTCCATTTCGACAATACGATGGACTGGACCATTGACCATAAGACAGCGGATATTCGGTACATCTACGTGTTTATCACCATTGCGTTCTTGATCCTGCTTGTTGCCTGTATTAACTACATCAACCTGTCGACAGCAAAGGCGGCGGGACGGGCCCGGGAGATTGGATTGCGAAAGACGTTTGGCGGCATCCGCGCTCAATTGTTCTTCCAGTTCATGCTTGAATCATTTGTGCTCGTGCTTATTTCATCTTTGATCGCCGTCTTGTTGGTGATCTTTTTTACACCTCAGTTCAATAACCTCACGGGTAAGACATTTACCCTTAGCCACATTCTCAACCCGGGTATGCTCTTGATTATTGGTGGTGTAGTGGCCATCGTTACAGTCCTCGCCGGCAGTTATCCCGCACTTTTCGTATCCGGGTTTGAACCGGCCATTGTATTGAAAGGGAAATTCTCCTTTCGTAAAGGGTCCACGGTATTCAGACAGTTTCTTACCACCCTGCAATTTGTCGTGGCTGTGATGTTGCTGACGGGCACTGTCATAATTGTAAGACAAATGGACCTGATGAAGAATTCCAAACTCAATGAAGCGGGCAAACAAATCATATCCATTCGCTTCGGTGGATTTAATGGACCAACACCCAATGACAAGTATCTCCTCCTGAAAAATATGGTGCTGGCGGACCCTGAGATTGAATACATGACGTTGGCGAATCACCTGCCACGCCTTGACTTCTTTGGACCCATAAACATGCAGATGCAATTCCCTGAGATCAATGAGGAAAAACACGAATGGTTCCAGTTGAATGGCGACTATGACTTCCCCAAGACGTTCAACCTGAAACTCGTGGCAGGCCGCGATTTTGATCCAAGAAATGTAGCCGACTCTTCAGCAATCCTGTTGAATCAATCAGCCGTCAATGCGCTTCATCTTACTGCCGCGGAAGTGGTGGGCAAGGCCGTAGTGCGACCTGACTATGTGATGGGATATTCAAGGCCGGATACCACCAAAGCCCCGGTTACCGGAATTGTCATTGGCGTGGTGGAGGATTTTCCTTACCGGTCAATGCATAAGAAGATCGACCCACTCGCCATTGCACCCAAACCACACACCGTGGACCGCATTATCCATGTGCGTCTTCCTGCAGGAAAGATGGCAGAGAAGATCGCGAAGATTGAGGATTCCTGGAAAAGAGTATTCCCTGGATTTGGTTTTGACTATTGGTTCATTGACGAAGAGTTTGGTCGCATGTATGAGAATGAAACGAAGGTGGCCGCCCTGACAGAAAACTTCTCGTGGCTGGCCATCCTGATCACTTGCGTTGGACTTTACGGACTTGCCTCGTTTATGGCACAACAGCGGATCAAAGAAATCGGTATCCGCAAGACAATGGGGGCGAGCAGCGTGCAAATACTTGTGTTGCTGCTCCGAGTCTTTGGCAAGCTTTTACTCATCGCTTGTGCAGTCGCCCTGCCGGCTGCCTATTATGTCTCCAGCCAATGGTTGCAGGGATTTGAATACAAAACAGAGTTGTCGATAGTGGTATTTGGAGGTGCCGTGGCCCTGATCATAGTAATTACGCTCCTCACAGTTGGCTATGAATCGCTGAGGGCTTCCTTGTCGAATCCGGTGAAATCGCTCCGACATGAATAGTTGTGTTGCATGAAATCAAGAAGCCGGCCCGGTGATTTTCCGGGCCCAGAAGTCAGATAAACGGTATTCCTAAAAGCTGGGCGGGGAAGGAATAACTATTCCACCCGTGATATCCATATTTCCGGAGAAGTGTATAAATTGAATTTGTCTGACTGGACAATTTCTCAGGAGGATGCGGCCAATGAATAAAGAATACAATCTCCCGATCAAGTCGATTCTCATCCTGTCGTTGCTGATGGTGAGTGAATGTAATAGGGAAGTGAAAGAGGATGATAGTTTGTACAGCGGAGAAAAATTCAACGAGAGCATAAGATCTACAGACGCACGTACTCCGGAAGAGGAACGGGCAGGGTTCAGGTTGCCTCCCGGGTTCGAGATCACTTTGTTTGCATCGGAGCCCAATATTGACAAGCCCATAAACCTCGCTTTCGATGGCAAGGGCAGGATGTGGGTTACCCAGTCATTTGAATATCCTTTCCCTTCATCCAAGACCCCCAGAGGCACCGACAGGATAACCATTTTGGAAGATACCGACCATGATGGCAAGGCAGATCGCTTTACCGATGTTGTGGATACGGTTAACATTCCAATCGGCGTGCTTCCATTGAATAATGATGTAGTTACCTTTAGTATTCCCAATATCTATAAGTACAGCGATACGAATGGGGATGGCAAAATGGATAAGGAGGCCAAACTATATGGCCCCTTTGGCTATCAAGATACTCATGGGATGGTCAGTAACTTCATGCGGGGATATGATGGATGGGTACATGTTTGTCATGGGTTCACCAATCGGTCAACCGTGGCCGGCTCAGACGGCGATTCCATCCGTATGGTATCGGGAAATACATTTCGTTTCAAACTGGATGGAAGTCGTGTGGAGCAATTGACATTCGGGCAGGTAAACCCTTTTGGGCTGGTCTTTGATAAATGGGGATATGTGTATTCCACAGACAGTCACAGCTCACCCCTGTACCAGCTTATCAGGGGAGGTGATTACCCGCATTTTGGAAAAATGGAGATCATGGCCTTTGTTCCGGACATGAAGTCATTGGAAAACGAGGCCACTGCCCTCTGCGGCATATCACAATATGCAGATGTCAAATTTCCGGGCGAGTTCCAGGATAACTTTTTCATTGGAGATGTAGTCAACTGCAGGGTACACCGATACAGCTGGACACTTAATGGATCATCACCTGTTGGGAAATCGGAAGTCGATTTTGTGAAGAGCGCGGATCCATGGTTCCGGCCAGTCAACATCAAGTTGGGTCCTGATGGAGCACTTTACATTGCGGACTTCTACAACGCCATTATCGGTCATTATGAAGTGCCACTGGGTCACCCGAAGCGAGATAAGAGTCGTGGAAGGATTTGGCGGATTACCTACAAAGGAGAATCCAATAAGCCCATGGACCTGACCTCTTCAACACTGAATGATCTTCTGACGGCCCTGGATGCATCCAATCTGCCAACCCGGATGGCGGCGATGGATCAAATTACGGACAGAATCGGAACATCATCGGTTTCAACGATTCAAGCGATGCTGACGGAGAATAGTACAAGTCCGATAAAATATGCCAATGGATTGTGGTTGTTGTATCGTCTCAATGCATTGACTGATGAAATGCTGAAGAAAGCAATGGCGCACGCCGATCCGCTGGTTAGGGTGCATGCTCTGAGGATACTTGGTGAGATGAAAGCCGATCCCAGCTATTTCCCACTCGTTTCAAATGCCTTAAGCGACCCAAATCCTCATGTGCAGCGGACTGCCGTTGAAAGAATGATGAGCTTCCCGACCTTAGCTTCAGTTGAAGCAGTACTGGCCGTGCAGCACAAATTGCCGACCAGCGACAGGCACTTGATGTACACAACGCAATTGTGCCTGCGAAATCTTTTACGAAATGATCAGTTGTTGAGGCAAGCCGTCGCCAGGGACTGGAGTCAGGAAGACGCGGCGTCAATCGCATTTGTTATGGTGGACGTGCCATCAGCTCCAGCAGCTGAATTCCTTTCGCAGTATCTCACTCAGCATACTATCGCCAGGGATAAGATTGCCCTCGCATACAAACACATCACCCGATTTATCCCTGAAGCCCGCTTGAATTTGGTCATGGCCAATGCCATGGCAAAATATAAGGATGACATTGAATTGAGATCAATGGTGTATGCAGGTATTCAGGAGGGAATTGTTCAGCGGGGCATAAAGACGCAGCCGGAACAGTTCAAACAATGGAGTATAGAAATCGCTGAGGGCCTGATCAGAAAATATCCCCCCGGTACGACGACCAAGACGGATGAAGAAATAGGAAGGCAAAATTTCGCCGTTCAACTGGCTGGTGACAATGGGATTAAGTCCCTCGAGGCTGACCTTGAGAATTATCTCCACTCACCCGCTACCAATGTGGATGTAAAGACTTCATCCCTCAAGTCGCTGTTGAAAATTGATCGCGACAAAAATATGGAATTGGTTGGTTTCGTGTTGAGAGATGATGCCACAACCGCCGACTTCAGCAAGAGGGCTGTCGCTGTTGCAGGAGAATTTCAAGGCCCCTCACTGAATAAGGAACTTTCAGCGGTAAAGAATGCATCTCCGGATTTGCAAATCGCCATTGTGACCGCGCTGTCTTCATCAACAGCGGGGAAAGACATTGTTTTTGAACAGGTGAGGAAAGGGGAGCTTTCGGCGAGGACTTTATTGGATCCGAAAGTGGAAGAAAGGATATTGTTGAATGTAACCCCCCGTCAGCAGAAAGAATATGATGTACTCACTGCGAACATTGATCCAATCGACCATGAGCGCCAGGCGTTGATTGATTTGCGCTTGAAAGAATTTGGCAACGTAGACCAATCTGCCATTGCACTTGATTCAGGTTCTGCCGTCTTCAGCCGAAATTGCACGGCATGCCACCGCCGCATTAGCCAGGTGGGCACCGGTATCGGTCCTCAACTCCATGGTATTGGTAAACGCGGGTCGTTATCGTTGGCGGAAAAAATTCTTGACCCCAACCGGAACATTTCAGAAGCGTTCAGGAGTTACACCATCAAATTGAAGGATGGCAAACTGCTGACAGGACTTTTCCGGAGGGAAGAGGGTGCTGTAATTGTTTTCGCGGATTTTGCCGGAAAGGAGTTTTCTGTTCCCAAGAGTGATATTTCCGAACAAAAACCCTCCCGATTCACCGTGATGCCTGATAACTTTGGAAAGACACTTTCACAAGATGAATTTAATGCGTTGATGAAGTATCTCTTAAACTCTTGAGTCACTCCATAACCTCTCACATCATGCCATTTATTTTGATTTCACCACCATTTCAGCGTAAACTATGAAATACTTCACGATAACAATCAGGTTCCTTATTGGCTGCTTGTTTCTAATCCATGTAGCGTGGACGACCGTGGCACAGACACGCGGCACAGACATCAAGTTCAGGAAGTATCATCTCTGGGATGAGTTTTACACCGAAGGCGCTACGGTGGGTGACGTTAACAAAGATGGAAAGATGGACATCCTGGCCGGTGCCCGATGGTTTGAAGCTCCGGATTGGAAAGCCCATGACATCTGGAAGCACAAGAAATTTGATTACACCAAGGGCTACAGTGATTCATTTTTGAATTTTACCATGGACGTCAATGAAGATGGTTGGGTGGACCTGATTTGTTTTGATTTCCCAGGGAAGGAAGTGTACTGGTTTGAAAACCCCGCCGGTAAGGACTTGTTGTGGAAGCGAAACCTGATTGATTCCATTGCCTCCAATGAATCTCCCATGATGGTGGACATCGACAGCAACGGAAAGCCAGACTTGGTATTCGGAAATGAAAAACTGGGACAGATGGCCTGGTTCAGTGCATCAGTGAAATTGAAAAAGGTTTCGTGGACACGAAACCCGATCAGTGAACAGAACTCCAAAGGTGTGGGACTTTTTTCCCACGGCCTGGGCTGGGGCGATATCAATGGGGATGGAATTAAAGACGTTATGATCCGTGGCGGATGGTGGGAAGCACCTAAAGACATGAAGGTGACACCCTGGAAGTTTCATGAAGCAGATTTGGGTGAATCCTGTGCACAGATGCTCACCTATGACTTTGACGGTGATGGCGATGCCGATGTCCTGGCATCTTCTGCCCATGCGTATGGGGTATGGTGGTACGAACAAGTATTTGACAAGAATAAGAACAGCTCATTCATCACCCACACCATCGACAGTTCTTATTCAGAAACCCACAGCATCGTCCTGGAAGATGTCAACCGCGACGGACTTCCTGATTTTGTTACCGGGAAGCGATTCTTTTCTCACCAGGGCAAAGGACCTGGAGGAATGGAGCCTGCGGTGTTGTATTGGTATGAACTGCTGAAGGATGGCAAACAGAAACCCGTATGGGTGCGGCACCTCATCGATGATACTTCCGGAGTGGGAATTCAATTTGTCATGGAGGATATGAACAAAGACGGAAAGTTGGATATTGTGATAGCGAACAAGAATGGGGTATTCTATTTCGAACAGCAATGACTTTGAATTCTTGACTGTCTACCGTCTTCCTTCATGAACACAAGAGACGTCGTTCCTCCGCATCCACCAGACATGAAATTGTTTTGGGCTTGCTTCGTCGCGCTGACTACAACTTCCTTTGGATTTATTCTTCGGGCCCTTACTTTACCTCAGTGGGGTGGTGAGTTTAACCTGACGAATACGCAAATCGGCGAAATAGCCGGAGTGGGCCTTTGGCCTTTTGCCATCAGTATCGTGTTGTTCAGCCTGATCATTGACCGCGTGGGATACAAGAGTGCCATGATCTTTGCCTTTGGCAGTCACCTGCTCTCAGCGGCACTCACCTTGTTTGCAACCGGGTATTGGTCATTGTATGTCGCGACGTTCATGGTGGCCATCGGCAATGGAACGGTCGAGGCTGTTGTTAATCCGGTGGTGGCAACACTTTTCCCCAAGGAGAAAACGAAATGGCTGAATATCCTTCATGCTGCCTGGCCTACGGGACTGGTCTTGGGTGGAATTATGGCACTGATGCTGGGAGAGGACGGCAGTTGGAGAACCAAAATGATATTGATCCTGATTCCGACCATCTTGTATGGTTTGTTGATGTTTGCACGGAAGTTTCCTGTTAATGAGCGTGTGAAAGCCGGCGTATCTTACATAGAGATGTTGAAAGAAGTAGGGGTGGGAGGGATGACCGTAGTAACAGCGCTCGTGGTTTTCCAGATAGGCTCCATCTTCGGATGGTCAACACTTGTGAATATTGGTATTACGCTGGCCATAGTCACCGGCTTTGGCATCTATGTCAAGAGTATTGGACAACCGATATTTATATTGCTGATCGTGTTGATGATACCACTGGCCACAACCGAGCTTGGTACCGATAGCTGGATCTCCGACCTGATGATGCCAGAGATGCATGAAGTGGGTCTGCAGGCAGGATGGATTCTTGTTTACACGTCAGCGATCATGGCCGTTCTAAGGCTTTTTGCAGGTTCTATCGTCCATAAGATTTCTCCATTGGGTTTGCTTGCGGTGAGCTCTGCCGTTGCTTGTATTGGTTTGATCTTGTTGTCCATCTCTGGCGGGGTGATGGTGCTGGTGGCTGCGACATTGTTTGCGCTTGGCAAAACTTTCTTTTGGCCTACCATGCTGGGTGTTGTATCAGAACAGTTTCCCAGGGGCGGAGCATTGACTTTGAACATCACGGGAGGAGTCGGGATGATTGCGGCAGGTGTGATCGGCGCGGTGATCCTGGGTTTTGTTCAGGACAAAGAAATTGATTCGGAGTTGAAAGGGTATGATCAGGCAAACCAAACCACTCTTCATGCCACCTACGCAACGGATAAGAAGGCTAGTCTCTTTGGCGAATACCAATCTGTGAGTGCTGATAGAGTGGCAGCTGCGCCAGAGAGTGACCGCAATATCGTCCACAACATTCAGGATGCTGCTAAAAAAGCTGCTCTCAAGACTGTCGCCATTTTCCCTGTGATTATGCTCGCAACCTATTTGTTTTTAATTCTCTACTTCAGATTGAGAGGTGGATATAAACCGGTGACACTTTCATAATGTTAACGCACCATCACATCAAGACATGTCCAAATCACCTAGTCACCCGATAAACATCGCCATCATTGGCCTCGGCTTTGGTGCTGAGTTCATTCCTATTTACCAGCGGCACCCGGCTGCGAACATGGTTGCGATTTGTCAACGGACGAAAAACAAATTGGATGCCGTAGGCGATGCATTCGGTATTGCTAAACGATACACGGATTTTTCCGAATTGCTGAAAGACCCGTCAGTGGATGCGGTGCACATCAATTCACCCATACACCTGCATGCAGAGCAGTCGCTGGCAGCCCTGAAGGCAGGGAAACATGTAGCCTGTACCGTGCCTATGGCCACAACCGTAGAGGAATGTCGCCAGATTGTGCAGGCAGTAAAGGATACGGGCCTGACTTATATGATGATGGAAACAGTGCTGTACAGCCGCGAATTTTTGTTTGTTAAGGAAATGTATGAGAAAGGAGAAATGGGCAGGATACAGTTCCTGAGGGCGTCGCATCAGCAGGAGATGGGCGCATGGCCTGGATATTGGGAAGGTCTTCCGCCCATGCACTATGCAACACACTGTGTGGGACCGGTTCTAGGACTCACCCGCGACCAGGCTGAATATGTTTCCTGCTTCGGTTCGGGAAGAATTGATGATAAGCTGATTCCGAAATACAATTCACCCTTCGCCATAGAAACATGTCACATCAAATTCAGGAATTCCGATTTGTCGGCGGAGGTGACGCGGTCTCTGTTTAATACTGCCCGCCAGTACAGGGAAAGCTTCGATGTCTATGGTTCAAAAAAATCCTTCGAATGGACCCAGATTGAACATGAGGAAAATGTGGTACATACCGGTGAGCAGCCATCCAGAGTGAAAGTCCCGGACTATGCCCATCTACTTCCCAAAGAAATAGCCTCGTTCACCACGGGAGGAGTATATGATGCAGACAGTCATCAGCACTTGTCATTTATCCAGGGTGCAGGGCACGGCGGATCGCATCCCCACCTCGTGCATGAATTTCTCCAGTCCCTCATGTTGAAGCGACAACCCTATCCCAACGCGCAGCAATCGGCAAATATCACGTGCGTGGGAATACTCGCTCACGAATCTGCAATGAAGGGTGGGGAGATATTAAAACTCCCAGAATTCACCCTTAATTCTTAATTTCTATATCACTGCTGTCCGGTATAACTCTCTACATAAAGATAATACTGATTTTCCGATTGTATTGGGCTATTTTTTTGAGTTTGGAGAGTGTAAGGCCTATGTCTTAAAGAG
>JANYHW010000081.1 GCA_025358885.1 Cytophagales bacterium
CCCCTGGTTAAACGAGGAACTTGTGCCTGCGACAGAAAGTATGTACGGCTCCTGCAGGGCACGGGTCCTGAATCTCTCAACTGTTTTGTCCGCCTCCGGATTCCAGCCGGTCTGCGTAGGAACTACAATAATCTGCTCCTGGTCATACCCCAGACTCTTGGTCGTGATATAATGCATCTGCCGGTACATGATTACCGATGAAATGATGAGAAATGCTGAAAGGGCAAACTGAAAAACAACCAAAGGCTTTGTAAAGCCAGCCTGTAGTTTCGAGGTGAATCTTCCTTTCAACACCAGGGCAGGCCTGAACCCGGAGAGAAACAGCGCGGGATAACTTCCGGCCAGCGCACCCACCAACAAGGTGATGATCAAGCTAACGCCACCGACCTCAAAAGCAGTCATCATGTCCATGACTATTCCCTTGCCTGTAAACTGATTAAATGCAGGCAAAAACAGAAACACCAATCCAAAACCAATCACCATGGATATCAGTGCCAGTATCATTGATTCCAGTCCGAATTGATATACCAATTGCTTTCGCTGCGCCCCTACCACCTTCCGGACTCCAACTTCCGTGCGTCGTGAAGTGGAAGTAGTCAGTGCAAGGGATATGTAGTTGATACAGGCTATCAGTAAGATGACAAATGCAATCCCGCCCAGTATCAGAGAATATTGAGGGTCGCTTACTTTGGTCCAGCCAATATCCTTTTTCAAATGCCAATTTGGAAGTGATGTGAATTCAAGTTCAAACATCTTCACATCGGCTGGCATCGGTATGGTGGATCTTTCTCTCCACTTCTTAAGGCGGTCCCCCATCAGCTTCTGAATCATCTTGTCCAGATTTTGACTAAACTTTCCAAGATCAGTATGTGGCACCAGTTGGACAAAGGTGGGTGTATTGAAGTTACCCCAGTTTGAAACATTTCGGTCGTAGTATGGACGATTTTCCTGCGGCACCAGTATTTGAAATTCCAGGCTGGAATTCGCGGGTGGAGCCTCTATAATGCCCACTACCGTAAATATCTTTTCTCCCTCATCATCGATCTGAACAGTCTTGCCAATGGGGTCTTCCTCGCCAAAATACTTTTGAGCAATGGCCGGGGTCAGCACCACATCCGACTTGTTTTGAAAGAGCTTGTCTTTGTTACCCGAGATCAACCGAAATGAAAACATCTTGAAAAAATCACCATCGACATACGTGATCTTCTCGGTAAACACTTTCTCCCCGGACCTGAACATGGCAGTACTACCACTATTGAAGCGGGTTGCCAATTCCACTTCTGGGATTTCATCTTTGAGAGCTTGTTTCAAACCGGCTTGAAGCCAGGCAGAACGATTATACGGCTTCGATGGGTCCTGCTGCCAGGTGTCGTAGGCTTTTTCTTCCATTCTGAAAATAAGCTCCTTATTCGCATGAAACTGATCAAAGTTTTTTTCATCACGAATGAAAAGGAAAATCAAAATACAGAAGGCAATGCCTATGCTCAGTCCGAAGGCGTTAATGAAGGAGTACATCTTCCTTTTAACAATGTTTCGGCCGGCGACTTTGAGGTAGTTATGCATCATATCTTGACGGATTGGACATTGTGTATACGAGATGATAAGCTTACGGTTCGAAAGTTATAGGCAATGGGATTAGGAAAGTTATTTGTTCACCGTATGATGTAGTGAACCGGCAAAAAGTTGTATTGAAGGGCATTCATTATATTAGATTCTATAAACATCCCTCCATGAACGACATAGACTCCCAACACCGCAGGCTCCTCCTCAAATTCCTTCTCACCAGTCCGCTTTTGGGATTGACCATGTGCACTCCTGGGGAGACCAGGAAGGCTGCCATAAAGACGCTCGATGACCTTATTACCCAGGCATCAGAAGCAATCAATGTGTTTGATTTTGAGAAGGTTGCGAGGCAAAAGCTTCCGAGTGCACACCTGGGATACCTCTCCACCGGAGTCAGGGATGATGCCACCCTAAGGGCGAATAGTGAGGCGTTTTCCCATATTAAACTCAAGATGAGAAGGCTTGTGGATACCCGCAGTGTGGATATGACCACAGAACTCTTTGGCAAGAAGTGGCCCACACCCATATTTCTTTGTCCGTTGTCTTCGCAGCATGCCTTTCATCCGGATGGTGAACTTGCCAGTGCCAGGGCGGCGAAAGCAAAAAACCATCTGCAAATGTTATCCACCCTCACCACTGAATCTGTTGAAGATGTCTCAAGGGAACGAGGTGAACCGGTATGGTACCAGCTCTATGCGCTGACAGACTGGAACGGAACATTGGAACTTATTCACCGGGCCGAAGATGCCGGATGTAGTGTTCTGGTCTTTACCGTAGACCTTGCCGGTGGCATTGGCAACCGGGAAACTCTCGAACGAATGAAGAGGATCGATGACCGGCAATGCAGCAACTGTCATTCCGGGCCAAAGTATGCACGTCGGCCTATGGTTTCCGGAATGAAGGATCCTGAACTTGAGCGAATCGTTACCTGGGACCTCCTGGACAAAATTAGAAATTCCACGAAACTAAAACTTGTTGTGAAAGGCATCGAACGAGGTGAAGATGCGGCCTTGTGTATGGAACATCAGGTAGATGGTATCTATGTTTCTAATCACGGTGGCAGAGCAGGTGAGACTGGACGAGGGACCATTGAATGCCTTCCAGAAATAGCTGCAGTCGTAAAGAAAAGGGTTCCGTTGATGATTGATGGGGGCTTTCGCCGTGGAACCGATATCTTCAAAGCACTTGCCTTTGGCGCGGATGCTGTAGGAATAGGACGGCCATATATCTGGGGACTCTCTGCTTTCGGCCAGGAGGGTGTGGAAACTGTACTGACTCTTCTAACCAATGAACTAGCCATGACCATGCAAGGGGCCGGCACACGAACCATCAAAGAAATTACCCAAGACTATATCGCATAGGTATTGATGGCTATTCATATTTCAATGTCTCTGCAGGATTGATCATGGCTGCCTTCATTGAATGAAAGCTGACCGTGAGCAAAGCCACTACAAACGCGAGACCGATTGCACTTAGAAATATCCACGTTTGTAATTCTATGCGATAGGCAAATCCATTGAGCCATTCTCTCATGACATAGGCGGCGACGGGAGTCGAAATCAATACAGCCACCACGACCAAAACGGCGAATTTTCTGTTGAGCATTCCCACAATGTTCAACGCATTGGCTCCCAATACCTTTCTTATGCCTATCTCCTTTGTTCGCTGTTCGGCCGTAAACGCTGAAAGGCCATACAACCCCAGGCACGAAATAAGTATGGCGAGCAGGGTAAAGAACCCAATAGCCTTTCCAAACATCGCCTCCTTTTTCACCAGTTCACCAAAATTCTGATCCAGAAAATGATATTGAAATGGCTCATCGGACACCCGTTGCTTCCACTTTTCACTGGCAATCTTAAGAAACGGACCCGGGTTTCCACTCAGGCGAAATCCCAACTGATAATATCCCTTACCCAACATGATCGCTAAGGGTGCAATGTTATTTCTTAGTGACTCCCAGTGAAAATCCCTGACCACTCCAATGACATGTTGTCCTTTATTTACCTCAGCACCTAATGGTTCGTCAAGACCGAGGGCCTTCACAGCGGCTTCATTGAGTACAACGGCGCTCGTATCGGAAGCGAGGTCTCTGTTAAAGTCACGGCCCTTCAACAATTGGAAACCCATCATCGGGATGAATTGGTCATCACCAAAAAAGGTATTGAAGGTCACAGCCTCTTTCATCGCAGGTGTCTGGAAAGTATTAAACGACATAATGGCCTTGCTTCCGGGCTCGCCCGTATGCAGACTTGAGTGACTGACTCCGGAGAATTGAGCCAATTCATTTCTGAAACTTTCCTCCTGCCCCTTCAGTTGACTGATGTTATCAATGGAAAGCACGTTTTCCTGATTAAAGCCCAGGTCCTTGGTTTCCATGAAATTCATCTGGCGCAGTATGACGGAAGAGCATATAATCAATCCGATGGAAATCGAGAACTGGAATACAACCAATGTATTTCTGAATCCTCCCCTTCCGGAAGTCATGAGGTTACCCTTCAGTACTTTCACGGGTTTGAATGATGTGAGGTAAAGGGCCGGGTAAATGCCTGATAGACACCCCACGCCTATGGCAAATGCCCAAAACAGGAGCAAGCTCCAGCCCGAACTCCACAAGGTGTTAATCAACCGGTCACCCGTAACTTCCTCAAATAGCTTAAGAAATACTTCTGCAATTGCCAGGGAAAGCGCCATGGAGGTCAGACTTACCAATACCGACTCCAGGGTAAACTGAAAAATCAACTTGCGACGGGATGACCCAATCGACTTTCGGATGCCCACTTCTTTTGCCCTGCGTGATGCCCTGGCTGTCGTCAGGTTTATGAAATTTACTGCGGCCAAAACAAGAATAAATAGGGCAATGGCGGCGAAAGTATACATATTGGACTCATTCCCTCCTGGTGAAATCTCATAATTAAGCTTTGACCTCAGGTGTACGTCAAGCAAATTATGAACGTAGAATTTCACGGAGTTTTCATTTTTTTTATAGTCCTCGAAAGAGATTCCCGAAGGAACTCCGGACGCATGTGTGTATACCTGCTTTTCAAGAATTCGCTCCAGTGCTTTCTCAAGACTCTCCTGATTATTGTTTTCCTTCAACTTCATATAGCTATACAATGCGGCGGATGTCCAGATTGGACTATGGGCTAATTCTCCATTGATCGACAACCAGATCGATGATTTCAATTGAGAACTCCGGTCGTCGTCCTTAACAATTCCGGTAACGGTAAAAGCTTTCTTTTCTTTTCCAATGAGCAAGGTCTTCCCAAGTGCTTCCTCACCTTTAAAGTACTTGTTCGCCATTTGACGCGTCAAGACTATTCCACTGGTCCCATTGAGCGCAGTAAGCGGATTGCCCGAAATGAATTCGTAGGAAAAGACTCTAAAGAACGATGAGTCCGTATAATATGCTAACTCGTCAAATGATTTGTCTTCAATGGACACCTGCAAATCGCGAACCCGTTTGATACGGGTAAAGGATTCGATGCCCTCAAATTCCTTGGGTAAAAAATCTCCCAGCGCCTCGGGGCTTAACCCAAACTGGCCGATATTAAAAAAAGAGATACCTACTTTGTAAATCCTGTCAGCATTCTTAAAATGCCGGTCATAGCTCCATTCGCCATATACATACAAAAACATCACGAGGCTGCAAGCGATACCTATGGCGAGTCCGACAATATTTATTACAGAATAAGAAAACTGGCGGTACAAATTCCGAAAGGCAATGAGCAGGAAATTGCGAATCATGGGCTTGGGTTTGGATGCAAGTTACAAGATACGTGCCGGGTGAAACCTAATAAATAAGATTAAAAACACGCCCAGACGTATTAGTTGGAACTCGGTTTCGAACAAGGATGTCCGATGACGGGCACGGGCATCAGAGGTTCACCAAGGCTTGCTTAGTGACCAGTGACCAGTACCAGTGACCGGTGACCAGTAACCAGTACCAGTACCAGTACCAGTAACCAGTACCAGTAACCAGTGACCATTCCCTACTCGTATTTAAGGGTCTTTGCAGGATTGACTCTCGCCGCCTTGAGGGTCTGAAGGCCGACAGAGAAGAATGCAATCAATACTACCCCGGCACCTGCAAGAACAAAAAGTAATGGATTGATATCAATTCTATATGGGAAGGACTGGAGCCACCTATTCATGATGAACCAGGCCAGCGGCCACGCGATCAGGTTGGCAACCAAGACCAGTTGAATAAATCCCATGGACAATAGCACTACAATTCCCGATTCAGTGGATCCAAGAACTTTGCGGATACCAATCTCCTTCGTACGTTGAATCGTCAGGAAAGATGCCAACCCAAATAGTCCAAGGCAGGCTATAAAAATAGCCAGAGCAGTAAACACCCCGAACACCCTTCCAAACTGCCTATCACTTTCATATTGCCGATTGAAAAACTGGTCCAGGAAAAA
>JANYHW010000090.1 GCA_025358885.1 Cytophagales bacterium
AAGTAATCAGGTCAAGCGTGGAGGCACCCAGTACTTTTCTCACACCCAGTTCTTTCAACCTCCTTTCAGCTGTAAAAGACGCGAGTCCATAAAGTCCAAGGCACGAAATGAGCACAGCCACGACAGTAAAACTCAACGAAAGATTTCCAATGATAGCTTCGGTCCGGTATTCGTGGTTCAACATCTCCGTCAAAAAAGTATACTGGAATGGATAATCCGGGTCGTATTTCTTTACGGTAGGCTCGAGGGATGCAACTACCTGATGAGTGTCCGCTCTACCATCTATCTTGATATAATAGTAAGACCCCAGGTTAGTCGCGTACATAAATATGAGTGGTTCTATCACTTCATGCAGACTTCCATTATTAAAATCATTGGTGAGTCCGATAATCTTCCCTTTCCCATTCCACATTTCCAGTTCAGTGCCAATAACATTTTCCCTGGTCAATCCCATGGCCTCCATGGCTTTCAGGTTGATGATGTAGTTCGCGCTGTCTTGCTTGTTCACGTTGGAGAAGTTCCTTCCAGCCAGGATGTCGATTCCTACGGTGGGGATAAAATCCTGATCACACCTGAATATTTTAAACGATATGGAGACATCGCCCTTTCCAGGCCAAACAGCGTCGCGGGTGGTGATGGGTATGGTCGACAATTGACTCCCTCCAAAAGCAACCGACTGTACAAAGGCATGTTGGAGCAGATCATTCTTGAAAGCCTCCCGGTTGTTCAAAGCACCCTCTCTTTGCTCGATAACCATTACATTTTCTTTATCGTAACCCAGGTTCTTTGTGCTGATAAACTCAATCTGATCATGTACGACAATGCTTCCCACGATAAGCACCATCGAGGTCATGAACTGGATAATCACCAACACTTTCCTGATTCCCGCTCCTGAAAAGTTGGATTGAACATTTCCCTTCAGCACGGCTGCCGGCTTAAAAGACGAAAGGAACACAGCAGGGTAGCTGCCCGCCAGCAGGCCGCAGGTGAGGGTGATGGCCAGCAGACCCATAATAAAGGCCGGATCCCAAAAATTGGTGTGAATATGCTTATTGGTTATTTCATTGAAGACCGGGAGCAGCAATTGCACCACAGCCAGCGCGAGCACCAAAGCAAACAAAGACAATAGCAATGATTCCATGAGGAACTGAATGACAAGACCAGACTGCAAGGCTCCAATGGATTTGCGCACACCCACTTCTCTTCCCCGTGTCGCCGAGCGGGCCGTAGCCAGGTTCATGAAGTTGATGCATGCAATGATCAGAATAATGGCGGCAACTCCGCTGAACAACCATATCTGTTGAATTCTCCCTCCGTCATTTTTTTCATTCACAAAGGCATTATACAGGTGGAGGTCAGCGTACTTATAAAGAAATGGGTGACTCGTACAGTCCTTGCAATTTCTTGTCACGAGGTCACTTATTTTGGCATTGGCGGCTGCCAAATCCGTTCCCTCCTTTAAGGACACAAGCGTTTGCATCCCTCCACTTCTCCAATACTTCGCCCACGGATTCTCCTTGTCAAACAGCTCAAAGGAAATCAGGTAGTCAAACTGTAATGTTGAATTCAGGGGAACATCGGCAAATACACTCGTCACCTTTAAGTCATGTTTGTGATTTACCTGTACACTCTTGCCAATAGGGTCACTGTCTCCAAAAAGTTTTTTAGCAACCCTTTCAGACAGGGCAATTGACTTCAGGTCAGGGAGCGGATGCTGGCCATCACCCAAAAGAATCGGGAAGCTGAACTCCGAAAACAAAGTTGGGTCTCCATAAAAACCTGATTCATAGAATGACTTCTCTTCAGACTTAATCAGCATGTCTTCGCTCCAGCTCAATTGAATTACCTCATTAATTTCAGGTAATTCGGCTTTCATCGCAGGACCAAGCAGCATTGATGTAGCCTGGTAGGTTTCAATTTTTCCATCGGGATAAATGTGGTTTGCCATGACCCGATAGAGGTTGTCTTTCTTTTCGTGAAACCTGTCAAATGACATTTCATCCATCACCCACAGAAAAATGAAGATCGACGCGGAAAGCCCGATAGTAAGTCCGAAAATATTGATTGCTGAATAACTTTTGTATCGCAGGAGATTCCGGATGGAAGTTGTCAGGTAGTTTTTGAGCATGGGTTTTTGATTAGGTCCTGCGGATTAATAGACCAAATTCAAGCCAAGGAAAAAATAGGAATCCAAACCTCTTTTAGCGGTTTCTTCAGAGTCACTCGAACGATTTCGGTCAAGAACGTTCGGATTCGGGATAGGGTTTCATGTCAGGACTCATACACCCACTTTCCTCCCGCCATCGTCCGCTCGACAGGAATGGAAATCAATGTTGACGGGTCCACCTTATATGGATCCTGCCCCAACACAACCAGGTCCGCATGCTTGCCGATCTCGATCGAACCTTTGGTGTTCTCTTCGAAAGATGCATAGGCGCCATGGATGGTTCCAATCCGGATGGCTTCATCCACAGTCACTTTTTGATTTGGACCCCAGACAGTGCCCTTGATGTCCGTTCGGGTTACGCTGGATTGCAAGGCCATCATAGGTTCAAACGGACCCGGTGGATAGTCGGAGGCCTGCGTAGGACGAATGCCGGCATCCAGAAAACTGCGCAGTGCAAACATATTCTTCAACCGCTCAGGTCCATATTCCTTCATTTTCTCTCCATGATAGTAAACATAGGTGGAGAACGGTGTAGGGATCACACCCAATGTTTTCATTCTCTGTATCAATGAGTCATTGATCATCGTGCAGTGCTCAATGCGGAAGCGCGGATCTTTTCTTGGCCTCTCTTTCTGAAGGCGCTCATATAGTTTCAGGGTGGTGTCTATCCCGATATCCCCGTTGGCGTGAATACCGATCTGCCAGTCGTTGTCGTGCGCCTTCTTTGCGTAGGGATACAACTGCTCTTCATTCATCACGAGGATTCCGTAGTCATTCGGGCGACCGATATAGGGTTGCGACAACCGCGCTGTCCGCTCAGAAATAGAACCATCACAGGTCATTTTCATCCCACCTACACGTACCCATTCATTTCCGACGCCAGTACGAATGCCCGCCTCAATCATCCTGTCGATGTAGGTGAACCCAATGAAGCAATATATACGCATACCAAGATCACCAGACTCATAGGCGTCCTGATAGGCCCGCAGATATTCCGGCGAACCATAGGCATCATGGACAGACGTTATGCCCGTCTTCGTCATCATTTTCGAAATCAGCTTGACCCCTTCGCGCAAATCGTCGCGTGTATACGAGGAAGGTATTACCGATTCAAAAGCACCGCATGCGCTCTCTTTTACCCGGCCGGTTAATTTTTTGGTCGAAGGGTCCCGGTCAAACATGCCACCCTGCGGATCCGGTGTCTCCTGGGTTACCCCGGCCAATTTCATCGCCAGTGAATTCACATAAATCGTATGGCCGCCACGGTGCTGGATACGCACAGGATGTTCTGGTGCGGCAAGGTCCAGGTCGCTGACGTTTACAATGCGTCCTTCACTGGTTTTCGTGTCATCGTATTTGAAACCCAATACCCAATTCCCTTTCGGAGTCTGCGAGGCCCTGGCCCTGATGGCATCCTGGATGGCCTTGATGGAGCGGAGATCACAATCCACTTCACGCAAATGCTGCAAGCCGGAACTGCCCGGATGTGAATGGGCATCAATAAAACCTGGCAACACCGTCTTGCCGCCGAGATCAATTTTCTTTGTCCGGCCGGTAGCCAATGCTTTTATCTCCTCGTTGGTGCCTACGGCAAAGAATTTTCCGTCGATGATGGCCACTGCCTCGGCCGTGGGTGCACTCCCCATCGTGATGATGTTTCCATTGAAAAGAATCGTCTCTGCTTCCCGTTGGGCAAAACCCGGGAGGATGGTCATGGCAGCCAGAGAGCCGATAAACTGTCTTCGTGACTGTGGGTGGGTGGAATCAAACATAAGGCGGGGTTTGGATCGAATCAATAATAAAAGATCTTGATCACCGCCCGGCTCTTTCCAAAATCAATGTGCTCGATGGTGATCTTACGGATGTCCAGGCCGGTGCGCTGCTTCAGGTCTTCAATCAGCTTGGGTTGCTGTTCTGGTTTGATATTGTCGAGGGTAGGATATTCTATGGTTTTCGTCTTTTGGTTGCGCATCAGTTGGTTTCCATCCACGAGATAGACGGCCGTGACAATCATGGCATTTAGCGTAACAATCTCGATCACTGAACCCTTCATGATTGAGTTGGTCAAGCCAATCGTCATGATGATGAACAAATAGGTCATGTCTTTTGAGGTGATGGTCTCTGTTCGAAACCTCAGCAACGAAAATGCCGCCAGCAATCCGAAGGCGCTGCCCATGGAGTCGAATGCTTTGGTTTTCTCCAACATGTAGGAAAGCAGAAAGACGATGAAGTTCAGGAGGTAAAAAGTAAAGAAAGAATCCCGCTTGTGATAGGTGTGGTAGTAGACTACCCGTACCAACAAGACCATGGAAACAGTATTGATCAGCAGCCTGACGAGGAAGTATTCTGTAAATAAATGATTTCCGTCCATAAGCTAAATATATAAATAAAGTTTGTAACGGAAGGGCGATGCCCTTCGGTATGGATTACGCCCTTACAGGGCTGATACTTGGCGGTGCAAACTCTAGTTTGGTTGATGAGTGATTTTAACATAGACCTTAAAATTTCAGGATAAAACATTCTTTCATGCATGGCTCACCCTATCTTACATTTTCGGGACAAATACTGCAATTCCACACACCAGTTATATCCGGTTACATAAACTTACAGACCTGAAAAGGCGTCATCCTCATCTTAGAGCAAGCCACTCGGATTAAGCGAAAGGAGATTTCGCCCTTAAAGGGCTGGTACTTGCAGTGCAAACTCCGATTTAGTTTTTAGAAACTTCTGAGATAGCTCACACCATTTCAGGATAGATATTTTCTCGTGACTTTGCGCATCGCCATATCCAAACCCACCTGCAGACCTACGATTTTTATTACGCCCTTTCAGGGCTAGGGCGTGAGAGTCCGTAAGTCACGAAGGGCTTTGCCCTTCGTTATGGATTTCGCCCTTACAGGGCTGGTACTTGCAGTGCAAACTCCGATTTAGTTTTTAGAAACTTCTGAGATAGCTCACACCATTTCAGGATAGGGGTATTTTCTCGTGACTTTGCGCATCGCCATATCCAAACCCAGTTCCAGACCTACGATTTTTATTACGCCCTTTCAGGGCTAATGCGACAGAGTCTGCAAGTCACGAAGGGCTGAGCCCTTCGTTATGGATTTCGCCCTTAAAGGCTGGTACTTGTAGTGCAAAATCCAATTTAGTTTTTAGAAACTTTTGAGATAGCCTACACCATTTCAGGATAGGATATTTTCTCGTGACTTGTTCACAGACCAAGTGCAGCACTTTACCAAAAGTGGATTGAGTTGATGTGGACTCATAGCCCTGAAGGGGCGTCATCCCTAACGAAGGGCATCGCCCTTCGTTACTAACCGAAGCATACGCTTTAGCCCTGTAAGGGCGTCATCCCCAACTTAGCGCAAGCCAATCGGATTAAGCGAAGGGAGATTACGCCCTTACAGGGCTGATACTTGGCGGTGCAAACTTTAGTATAGTCGATGAATGATTTTAACATAGACCTCACAATTTCAGGATAAAACATTCTTTCATGCATGGCTCACCCTATCTTACATTTTCGGGACAAATACTGCAATTCCACACTGCAGTTATATTCGGTTACATAAACCCACAGCCCTGAAAGGGCGTCATCCCTAACGAAGGGCATCGCCCTTCGTTACTAACCGAAGCATACGCTTTAGCCCTGTAAGGGCGTAATAACTTATCGATCTTAAACCCAATCACCTTCGCTGTAAAACCATTTGCCACCAGAAGAATTCTTCCTACATTTCATTGCATGAAAAGAAGGATATTCCTCACCACAGCCTCCGCCGCCATCGGCCTGCCACTCATCACCGCTTCCAAATCCCTCCAACCTCAAACTGAAATCAAACCTATGTCACGAAATTCCGCCGCCGCTCACTATGACGCCATTGTCCTGGGTGTCGGGTCAATGGGATCATCCACTTGCTGGTTCCTGGCCGACCGGGGTTTCAAAGTCCTAGGTATTGAGCAATTCGACATCTCCCACGACAAGGGTTCTCATGCCGGCCAGAGCAGGATCATACGCAAATCTTACTTCGAACATCCGGATTATGTTCCCTTGCTGGAGCGGGCATATGCAAACTGGAAGAACATTGAAGATCTCACCGGATCGAAAATATTCAACCACACCGGCGTGCTGTACTTTGGCAAGAAAGGCAATGAGCTGACGAAGGGTGTGAATACCTCTTCGACGAAATATTCACTCCCCCTCGACAGGCCCACTATTCAACAAGCACAGAAACAATTCCCCGCTTTCCGTATTCCCAATGACTACGAAGTGATCTTTGAGCCGGATGCAGGGTTCGTCACTCCGGAACGCGCTATTCTTACTTATGCCGAAGACGCGATTAAGAAAGGTGCCCTGATCCAAACGAAAGAGACCGTCGCGGAATGGAAACAGGAAGGCAGTACCATCAAAGTGACCAGCGACAAAGGCACTTACACCTGCGACAAGCTCATCATCACCGCCGGAGGATGGGCACCGAAGATGATACCGGGATTGAAACAAGAGCTGATCGTTACCAAGCAAATGATCATTTGGGTTAATCCTAAGGACTGGAAACCATTTTCACTCGGAAACTTCCCCTGCTGGATTCTTGAAGACCCCGAGAGGGGTTCGTACTACGGATTCCCTATTCTGCCCACGAAGGAGTTCGGCGGACCGCTTGGATTAAAACTTGCCCATCACAAGCCGGGTGAAGTCACTCATGCCGATAATGTAAACCGCGATACGACGCCTGGTACAGAAGAAGATCTGATGTATTGCCTTTCCAAATACATGCCGGATGCCCTCGGACCCATACTCAGTGCGAAGAGCTGCCTGTACACCAACAGCAAAGACCAGAATTTCATTATCGATCATCTGCCGGGGTATGATAAAAAAGTAACCATCGCGACAGGGTTCAGCGGTCACGGCTTTAAGTTTGTGTCTGTCGTGGGTGAAATATTAGCTGACCTCGCCATGAAGGGAAAAACAGATTTACCCATCGGCTTCCTCAGCATGAACCGACTGAATAAATAAATCCTTAGTCATGAAACTTATCCATGGTTTATTATTTCTGACACTCTCTCTGGCTTCCTGCAAGAAGGCGGAACACTTCAATATTATTATTAAAGGTGGAAACGTGCTCGATGGTAGCGGCTCCCCTGCGATCAAAACAGACATTGGTATCCGTGATGGAAAGATCATCTCCATCAAAGATTTATCCGACGCGCAGGCAGACCAAACCATCGATGCAACAGGGTTGACCGTTTCCCCGGGGTTCATCGACTTGCACGCGCATATTGAACCGATTATGTCCCTGCCCGATGCTGAAAGCAATGTCAGGCAAGGTGTCACCACTGCGCTGGGTGGTCCTGATGGAGGCGGGCCCTTGCCGTTCGGAAGGTACCTGGACTCACTGGATAACTTCAAGCTGGGAATCAATGTTGGCTATCTCACGGGACACAACAAAATCCGGTTCGCGGCAATGAAGAATGAAGCCCGTCAGCCGACAGATGCTGAACTAACCAATATGAAAGGGATGGTGAAGCAAGCGATGGAAGAGGGTGCGTTTGGTATCTCCACCGGACTAAAATATATGCCGGGTACTTTTGCGAAAACTTCGGAGGTAGTGGAACTCTCCAAAGTAGCAGCGGGTATGAAAGGTTTTTATACATCCCATCTTCGGGAAGAGGGACTGGCCTTGCTTGCCGGAGTGCGTGAAGCAATTGTCATCGGCAAAGAGGCGGGCATCCCCATCGTCCTGACTCACCACAAGGCTATGGGAAAACCCATGTGGGGGAAGAGTGTACTTACCCTGGCCCTTGTTGACTCCGCACGAAATGCAGGTATCGATGTCATGATGGACCAATATCCATACACGGCGAGTTCCACAGGCCTCAGTGTACT
>JANYHW010000116.1 GCA_025358885.1 Cytophagales bacterium
CTATCTTCCGATAAACCCATTTTAGAATCAACTTGTGGATAACCTCCATCGATTATCCACAGGTCCGCTATCAATCTCCATCTATTCAAAGAACATTTTACTTCAAAACAAATTAACCAAACAGCCTTCAAGCCATCCGTCTCCACCTGTCTCTTAGCAACGTAGTCACCTAACGCGACCCCTTTAACCTCGTTTCAAGCCCAGTTTGCAACCCCGACCCCAAAACGGACTGCAAAGATAATAGGTGACCTCACTTTAGCAAAATGGGGTCAAAACTTTTGTGAGGGCAGCGGACACCTACTCAGGCTCGCAGCGTCCTTTTGGAAATAGGAAAATCCTACCCATCTTTGCAGCCCTTAATTTTGAGCGACCATGAAACGTACATACCAACCCTCTCGCAGGAAAAGAAAGAATAAACATGGATTCCGTGAACGGATGGCCTCTGCCAACGGCCGCAGGGTGCTCGCTTCCCGCCGGAAGAAAGGCCGCAAGAAATTGACGGTCTCCGACGAAAAGACCTTCAAGCACAAATAATCTCCTCTCAGGCTCCCCTGCTGAGGATTAATTTCAATCCATGGGGAACTTACACTTTAGAAAAGAAGAACGACTCAGCCGAAAGAAGATCATCGAGGAGCTGTTTGAAAAAGGCGCCTCCCGACTGTTCTTCCCACTGAAAGTACTCTCTTTGCCCCACCCAGACCCTAACCAGATTGTCCATCAGGTCCTTATCACCGCACCCGCCAGGAATTTCAAAAAAGCGGTCGACCGGAACACCGTAAAACGGAGGATTCGGGAAGGTTACCGGCTGAACAAGACACTAATACCGACATCTCCCGCGTTGTGTCTTGCGTATATTTACATTGCAAAAGATATTTTACCTTCCGTAACCATTCATAAATCGATCCGATCATCACTCCAGCAACTGAAGAACAATGAAAAGAAAGATTAGCGTCGCACTTGCTGCCGTGGCTGTTATCAGCTTCTTCGCCTTCTCAGGGCCTGGTGAGAAATACTTTGACATTGCCAAGAGCCTCGACATATTCGCCACCCTATTCAAAGAGGTAAACACGTATTACGTTGACGAGGTCGAACCCAAGAAACTTATTCAGACAGGCATACAGGGGATGCTGGAATCCCTTGATCCCTACACCGACTACATCCCTGAAGAAGACCTGGAAGCGTTCAGTATTCAAACCACCGGACAATATGCCGGGATAGGCGCATTGATTGGAGTGGTGAACAAGAAAACCGTAGTCACCCACCCTTATGAAAACTATCCCGCCTACCGCGCTGGCTTGAAAGTTGGTGATGAATTCATTTCAATCGATGGAAAAAATGTACGCGGAAGACCCACACAGGAAATCAGCGCCTTGCTGAAGGGAAATCCCAAATCGGTGCTCAAGGTCATCGTAGAGCGGATGGGAAAAGAGCTCTCCTTTTCCATTGAACGAGAAAAGATTAAGATCACAAACGTTTCGTATCAGGGTATCGTGGGTACGGGTGTCGGGTATATCAAACTGGACGACTTCACTCCCGGCGCGGCCAGGGAAGTGGAAGAGGCGATGAACGCCTTAAAACAGAAGGGTGCAACAAGATTGATCCTGGATCTCCGTGATAATCCCGGTGGCCTTCTTTATGAAGCCGTCAATATTGTAAACCTGTTTGTGCCCAAGGGAAAAGAAGTTGTGGCTACCAAAGGCAAGGTCCAGGAGTGGAACAAGTCGTACACGACGTTGAACAACCCCGTTGACACACAAATCCCGTTAGCCGTGCTCACGAGTGGTGGGAGCGCATCGGCTTCCGAAATTGTCGCCGGCTCACTACAGGATTATGACAGGGCTGTTCTCATTGGACAGAAAACTTTCGGTAAGGGCCTCGTCCAAACCACACGACCACTGGCCTACAATGCTCAATTGAAAGTTACTACCGCCAAATATTATATCCCGAGTGGCCGTTGCATACAGGCACTTGATTATACCCATCGCAAGAATGATGGTACCGTTGAAAAATTTGCCGACTCATTAAAATCATCCTTCAAGACCACAAGCGGCCGGACGGTATTCGATGGCGGAGGTCTTGATCCGGATTTCGCCGTAAAATCAGAATCGGTTGGCTCTGCGGTGATTGAATTGGTACGCTCAGGTTTGGTTTTCGATTTTGCAACAAAATATTGCAATGAGCACCCGATGGTAACCAATTTCCAGGAGTTTCACCTGACGGATACCGACTACCTGCAATTCGAAGCATGGCTAAAGGGTCAGCATTTTGTTTACACTACTGATCTTGAGAAACAGGCTGAAAGTTTGATCACGGCCGCAAAAAATGAGCGCTACTACAACGACCTACAGGCAAGCCTGAGCACCCTGCAGTCAAAAATTGAACAGAATCATTCCGGATATCTGACACACTTCCGACCCGAGATACAACAGATCCTTGAAGAAGAGATTGCATTTCACTACGCGCTGAACAAGGGCAAGACCGAGGTGACGTTAAACCGCGATAAAGAAATTGAGGAAGCAAAGCGAATCCTGACTGACAGTGATGCCTATCAAAAAATCCTTCGGCCACATTAATGGCAGTAATCCTTAGTATTGAGACTTCCACCTCGGTTTGCTCAGCCGCCCTTCACGAAAACGGAAACCTGATCACCGGCCGGGAATTATTTGTCCCCCAGTCTGCAGCCTCGCAATTGGCAGTTCAAATTGATGATCTTCTTTCCCACCCTTCCGTCAATGGAAATCCAATTCAAGCCGTTGCTGTTTCATCGGGACCGGGTTCTTACACCGGTCTTCGCATTGGCACAGCCACCGCGAAAGGGATTTGTTATGCACTTCAGGTTCCACTGCTGGCCATTGACTCCCTTCATGTCCTTGCCTGCAGCGTTGAGGGCAACAAACAGGCCTTGCTTTGCCCCATGATCGACGCCAGGAGAATGGAAGTTTATTGCTGCGTTCTTAACGACCAGTTGAACATTGTGAAGGGAACACATTCCAGAATTATTGACAAGGATAGCTTTATGGAATTACTTGACGACCACAAGGTCATGTTTTTTGGAAATGGTGCAGAGAAATGTGAATCCATTGTCAAACATCCGAATGCTGAATTTCTGAAAAACATCTACGCAACAGCTTCCAATATGGGCAAAGTGGCTTATCAAAAATATATCGCGCATCTGTTTGAGGATCTTGCTTCGTTTGAACCCAATTACCTGAAGGACTTTGTTGCGAAAACTAAATCCGCTGAAAAGCTGTTGTAGAGTCAACGTTGTTATTACCCGTGAAAGAAGAAGAAATCATCAATCGCGTAGCCAGCAGTTCGCTGATCACTTTTAATCTGGAAGAATACTTTCCGGGTGGCGAGTTGGCTGAAGTTGATCTGAAGGGCCTTCTTTTTCAGGAGTTAATCCTTCGCGAAAAAGACCTCCGCGATTTTGTAAAGCAACACGATTGGTCTCAATACCAGGACAAACATGTGGCCGTATTCTGCTCAGCAGATGCCGTAATCCCCACCTGGGCTTTTATGTTGGTCAGCATTGCCTTACAGCCATTTGCTGCCACCATCGCATTTGGAGATCGTGACGTGCTTGTTGCTCAACTCTATATAACTGCCCTGGATAAAGTGGACTGGCAAAAATTCAAGGACGCGAAAGTTGTCATAAAGGGGTGCAGCGATCAGCATGTTCCGGAGTCTGCTTACGTGATGGCCGCTGCGAGGTTACGGCCGTTGGCGGCAAGTATCCTGTACGGAGAACCTTGCAGCACCGTGCCACTATTCAAGAAGCCAAAATAATCATGGCAGAAAAATCGATCATCATGTTTGATGGCGTATGCAACCTCTGCAATGGTTTTGTGAATTTCATGATCCCCCGGGACAGGAAAAACATTTTTCTGTTCGGATCGCTCCAATCTGAAAAGGTCAAGAACATTCTCAAGCAACACAACGCCTCCATTACCGATATCTACACGGTAATTCTTCTGGAAGACGATCGACTTTATACACAATCTACCGCAGTGCTCAGGATACTGAGGAAAATGTCCGGCGGATGGCCGCTCCTGTATGGATTCATCGTGGTGCCAAGACCCATTCGGGATTTTATTTACAACCTGATCGCCAGAAACCGCTACAAGCTCTTCGGAAAAAAAGATGCCTGCATGTTGCCCACCCCGGAACTCAAGGCCAGGTTCGTAGAGTAAGGTCAGCTCATCGGGTAGAATATTTTCAGTTATTTTGTGCCCAGCTTATCCTACCCATGAAATTTAACCGACAACAGTATCCTGACGTCATTCTGCACCAGCTCTATGAAGAGTTGTTATGGCCTCGCCTGATTGAGGAGAAAATGCTCATCCTGTTGAGGCAAAACAAAATCAGCAAATGGTTCAGCGGTATCGGACAAGAGGCCATCTCTGTAGGTGTCGCCCAAGCCCTGGAAGCGGATGAGTACATTTTGCCCATGCACCGTAACCTGGGGGTGTTTACCGGCCGCAAACTTCCATTCTATAGACTCTTTTCTCAATGGCAAGGCACATTGATGGGTTATACCAAAGGGCGTGACCGCTCTTTCCATTTCGGAACGAATGAACATCACATAGTCGGAATGATCTCCCATCTTGGTCCACAGAATGGTGTGGCTGACGGCATCGCGCTTGCTTCCAAACTCAAAAAGGAAAAGAAAGTCACCGTAGTTTTCAATGGCGACGGGGGCACCAGTGAAGGTGACTTCCATGAAGCCTTAAATGTTGCCGCCGTGTGGGATCTGCCCGTAATTTTTCTGATTGAAAATAACGGGTACGGACTCTCGACACCGAGCAGTGAACAGTTTCGTTGCAAGAATTTTATTGATAAAGCCATCGGTTATGGAATTGAAGGGGTGAAAATTGATGGAAACAACATCCTTGAGGTCTATCACACTGTCAAGTCATTGGCAGAAGACATGAGGGCAAAACCCCGGCCGATATTACTAGAGTGCATTACTTTCCGTATGCGAGGACATGAAGAGGCATCCGGGACAAAGTATGTTCCCAAGAAACTAATGGATGAATGGGCTGCAAAAGATCCGGTGATAAATTTCGAGTCATGGTTGCTGGAGGAAAAGATCATCGATCCGGCCTTTGCGGAGAACATGAAAAAGAAGATCAAGAAAGAAATTGAGGCGGGGCTAAAGGAGGCATTTAACGAAACGCATCCCCAGGCCAGCACACAGCAGGAACTTGACGATGTCTATGCTCCATTCACTCAACATATTCAAGAACCAGCACTTGAAACAAAATCCGAAAAGCGGTTCATCGATGCCATCAGTGATGGACTCCGCCAAAGCATGGAAAAATATGATCAGCTGGTGCTCATGGGACAGGATATTGCCGACTATGGAGGTGTCTTTAAAATAACGGAGGGCTTCGTTGAGAAATTCGGAAAAGACCGGGTGAGAAATACACCAATTTGCGAATCAGCCATTGTAGGTGCCGGTCTTGGACTTTCCATCCAGGGTATGAAGGCCATGGTTGAAATGCAGTTTGCCGATTTTGTTACGGAGGGATTCAACCAGATCATCAACAACCTGGCCAAGTCACATTGGCGGTGGGGGCAAGCAGCAGATGTTGTGGTGAGGATGCCAACAGGAGCCGGTACCGCGGCCGGACCCTTTCACTCGCAAAGCAATGAAGCCTGGTTTTTCCACACACCAGGGTTAAAAATTGTTTACCCGTCGAATCCATATGACGCCAAGGGCCTTCTGTGCGCTGCCCTCGAAGATCCCAATCCTTATCTCTACTTTGAGCACAAGCTGCTGTACCGCTCCATCAAGGATTTTATTCCCGATGAATATTACACCATTGAAATCGGGAGGGCCAGCCTTGCCAGTGAAGGATCCGATATCTCCATCATCACCTATGGCATGGGCGTACATTGGGCAAAGGATGTGCTGGGTTCCATGCCTCATGTCCATGCCGACATTCTCGACCTGCGTACGTTACTCCCCTGGGACAAAGAATCAGTAGAGCAAACTGTGAAGAAAACGAATCGCGTATTGATCCTTCATGAAGACACCATGACGGGGGGTATTGGAGCAGAAATCTCTGCATGGATTAATGAGAATCTTTTTCAACACCTGGATGCCCCTGTGATCAGGGTGGCAAGCCTTGACACACCAATACCTTTTGCCCCGACATTAGAAAAGAACTTTCTCCCTCAAAGCAGACTGCAAAAGAAAATTCAGGAACTCATGTCGTATTAGTAGGGCCAGACGGTTCGTTGAAGTCCTGGAATCGTCCAAATTCGTTATCTTAGCCTGTTTTCTGTTATTTTTTGAAACAGCACACGCCACATATTCACCCCGCGCGTAATCGCATACTGAAGTTCTTAGGGCTTTCGGCATTGCTGCTTTTGCTGTGCACAACAACCTATGCTCAAAATACGAAGGGCGACCGGCCCGTAAAAAACGACCGTCAGATTCGCGAAACGAAGATGAAGACAGTCCGAAAAAAAGAAAAACGCAGTACCCGGGATATTGCCAACCGGAGGCTTCGAACAAAGAACCAATCTTCTGCCAATCGGGCGAATTCAAAGTATCCACAACCATCACCTTACGCAAGAAGGTCACAACTTCATAAAGACAAAAGTGCCAAGCCGCGGGGTAGGGTATTTACAAAGTCGCCCAGAGAGAGCAATACAAGGCCCTGGAAAGGAGACGTCTCCGGATATCCAATAAGACGTATCAAGCCCAACCGCAATGAAGCGGCGAGAAGCAATGTGTATCCACAAAGCGGCCCATTTGTAAACGGCTATAAAAAGAAACCAAAGGAAGAAGAGCACCGCAAGATATCAACCAACCTGCAAGGACGAAGAGTCGGTCAACAGCGGCCAAGAAAGAAT
Organism: Cytophagales bacterium; assembly: GCA_025358885.1. Taxonomy (GTDB): domain Bacteria; phylum Bacteroidota; class Bacteroidia; order Cytophagales; family Cyclobacteriaceae; genus ELB16-189. The sequence goes on from JANYHW010000116.1 coordinate 6,868, forward strand.
GTTGAGCACGCATGGAAAGGCGGCTTGGACAAGGGGCCTATCAAGAACAAGAGCGCGACGGGAACCGTCAAGAACGTTTATCCCCAGAAGGGGCCCTACGTTAAGTACTATCGCAAGCACCTGGACGAAACAGACAAGCCAGTGTCCAATAAGAAAGTTCTGGCCCAAATCCGAAAATTCAGCCGAACCCCCCGGGTATCCGCGGGTACAGGAGGAGGAACACCTTCTTACAGCCGGGCCTTCATTCAGAAGGGCAAGAAGAATGTTTATTGGGGGAAATATAGAAGGAAGGAAGCTCCCTATACGAAGGACATCACAGGCGGCCCGTTGCGCACACGAAATTTCAAAACAACCCTGCCCGGCGTAGTCGGGACCGATACGGTAAAATTTTTCGGGCGCAAACCATTGGGAGACCGCTCTTCGCGTGTGGGTGGTGGAGGATATGCCACAGCAACAAAATCAGGACGTGGCTGGAAGGGCGATGTCGCGGGCTGGCGATTGAGAAAATCGCAAAAAAATAAAAGAGAAGTTGCTGGCAAATTCTTCTTCCCTCGTAAGCTTTCCATTTCTGGAAAGGGGGAGCGCGCGGAAGAGCAATTACCCGGGGGCGGATACAAATCACGATCCAAACGTGGAGAAAGGGCCGAACAGAAATCAGTACCGTCCATTTTCCTGGAGGGGGATCTTGGGGGACGACGAAAAGGAATCAAGAGGCCCCCACGAGGTGGCGGAAGCATTAGTGACCAATCTAGGAATAACAAGGGACAAGCCATTCAGGGCAAATCCCCTGGCATTGGCGCCCTCGGTATTGGCGGATATAAAGGATCATTAAGACCACCGCAGGGATTTTCACGACAGGGTCCCGGTTACTCTGGAAACATGAAACGGGTATCGCCTGGATTTTCGAAAAATGGAGCTAATTATTCTGGCAATATTCGAAGAAGTTCACTGCGAGGCTTCTCCAGGGATGGTGTCAATTATTCAGGGAACATCCGTCGTGGCACCATCGGTGGATTCAACAAAAATGGCGTAGACTATTCCGGAAGAGTAAAGAGAAGTAATCTCAGTGAATTTACCCGTGAAGGAATCAATTATTCCGGAAACATCAAGCGGAGTTCAATTCGCGGATTTAACAAAGATGGTGTCGACTATTCGGGAAACATTCGCAGAGGCAGTATTGGCGGGTTCAATAAAGATGGCGCTAACTATTCAGGAAGGATCAAGAGGAGTCAACTGCACGGATTCTCAAAGAATGGCGTCGATTATTCCGGAAATATTCCTCGATATAAAGTTCAAGGCTTCTCGAGTGAAGGTGTGGAGTACTCGGGGAAAATGAAGAGAAGCCAGTTGAGGGAAATGGGGAGACAAGGCGCTGACTATAGTGGCAGCATAAAATCACGACGTCCTGAAAAAGGCGGCGGTAGTGTCAGCGGCAGATTGTGGAATAATGAAGGCAAACCCGTCACGGTGAGGGTTCCTGTTTCTCCCCAGGGAGGAGATTTCAGCGGAAATATCAAACAGAAACGTCCGGAGAAAGGCGGCGGAAGTGTGAGCGGCAAATTGTGGAACAACGATGGCCAGTCCGTTACGGTAAGAACACCGCTTTCAAATCAGGCAGCAAATTTTTCCGGTAACATGAAGACTCGACGTCCAGAAAAAGGTGGAGGAAGCGTAAGTGGCAAACTGTGGAACAATGAAGGACAGGCGCTGCAAGGAAGAATTCCACTTTCAACAAACGCTAAAGCCGTTGATTATTCCGGAAAGATTGCGCGATCAAGATTCAGGAAAGATTTCATCCAAAGTCCAAATGCGTTTAAAGAGTCACTGAAGAAACATCGGCCCAATGAGACAACATACCGTGTATCCGGCCTCATGGTGAAGGTGCGCGAAGGTGACTACAAGAAAAAACCAAATGCCAACAAGAATTCCCTTCCGGGCGTGGCGCCAACAAAATCATCGGTCAAGTCCAGCGAATATGCCCGGGGCATGAAGCAATATTGGAGTTACAAACATAACCCCAACAGCGCGGCAAATGCATTGAATGTTATTGCGCCGAACAAAGCCACCGCCAGGATCAGTGATTACCAGGGAAACACCCGGATGCACAAGTATACCGCCAGCGGACTTCACCCCGATGCTCAATTCGCTCATGGCTACCGAGACAATGTGAAAGAAGAACGAACTTTTTTAATGAATGTCAAGTTGGCATGGGCGAGACTTTTCCGGAAGAGCGAAACGCAACCTGATAACCTGAAAGAAAAGGTTCGAAGACCGCGTTACGACAAGAGAGAAAAGGGGTTGTGGTATGAATAGAGAGATGAAATGAATTGGGTGGAACTGGAGTCGGTTGACCAACTTAAGGCGATCAAGGAGGGTTCAGCAGAAAACAAAGTCTTGATTTTCAAGCATAGCACCCGATGCGCCATCAGCCAAATGGCACTGACCCGCCTGGAAAAGGACTGGCGGCCAGAGGAGATGAAAGCCGTGAAGTTGTATTTCCTTGATCTGCTCAAGCACAAAGATTTGTCAAACCACATTGCACTGGAGTTTTCCGTGGAGCATGAATCTCCCCAAGTGCTCTTGATTGAAAATGGGTTATCTGTCTATGATCGATCACACACAGACATTAGATATGCCGAACTTGCTGGCATTGCAACCAAAAAGACTGCTACCAATTAAACTCTATCGTTTGCTTAAGTCCGGCCCCCAGGGTAAGCGCCACCGGACATGTTAGCGCAGCATGCCTCAGTTTTTGTTTTTGTATATCTGTGGCAACCAGTGCAGGATGAGAAAAGGTGATTTGAACCTCGGCTATCTTTCTGGGATTCGAGGCCATGATTTTTGTAATATCCGATTTCAATCCGGTGAGATCAATTTTTTCCCGCTCCGCCAGAATTCCCATTAAGGTCATCATGCAACTGCTGAGTGCGGCACAAACAAGATCTGTTGGGCTGAATGCCTCTCCTTTTCCATTATTATCGGGAGGAGCGTCTGTAATTATTTTGTTGCCTGATAGGGCATGGGTGTCCTGGGTGCGGAGGGAACCAAGATATTCGCCCGACATGGAAGCCATTCTGAACTTGATTAAGTTTTTTGCGTTGTGTAAATAAGGGCTAAATTTAGCCTAAAGTCTCTAAAGTGCGATTGGTCATGCGGAAGTGGGTTTTCCTAACGCTTATTGGTGTAGGAGTTTATGGATTTGCCTTTGCGCAGACTCAGGACAGTTATGAGTATGATTCAGAATTCACCTGGGGCATCAACAAAAATTCCTCCGGTGGATTAATTGGCGGATTCGTCTTCAAGAAAGCACGGAAGCTGAACGACCACACGCTGGAAACCTTTGGACTGGAGATCATGAATGTGAAACATCCGGAAGAGGTACGGAAGAATTCAAGGTCGACCGGGAACTTCTTTATTTATGGAAAGAGTAATTATCTGTATGCTTTTCGTTTTCAGTATGGCCGGGATTGGATCTTATTTACAAAGGCCCCGCAACAAGGCGTGGAAATTAAGTTTGTCTCAGCAATAGGTCCCTCCATTGGCATTGTGGCTCCCTACTATATTGAACGCTCTGTGGACAATAGCTTTTTCCAGACCGTCAAAGAGCAATACGACCCAACCAATCCACAGCACAACTTCAACAACATCCTGGGTACAGGGAACCTTTTTCAGGGCCTTGGTGAATCAACAATCCAACTGGGTGTGAACATCAAGGCCGGGATGAACTTTGAGCTGGGCACCGTTAAGAGCCAGGTCACCGGCTTTGAAGTGGGTTTCCTACTGGACACCTACGCAAACAAGGTCATTCTCATGCCTACCGCGTCTAATTACAGCATGTACCCCACGGTTTATTTCACCCTTTTCTACGGCTCCAGGAAGTAATCGGGCCCATTTTTCAAATTTTTTCGATTTTTTGTGTCAATCTGGGCAGGAGCGGATTCTGTTGCTATATTTGAAATCCTAAACTGTGAAATTGTATGGAAGCGAAAAAGAGCGACAAAGCTGACTTGACAAAAAAATCAAGCTTTTTCTTCAGCATTGGCCTTTCTGTTACAATGGCCATTGTGCTGATGGCCTTTGAATACAGAGAAGATGAAGGCGGTACCCTTGACCTCGTAGGCAAGAGCACCAATACCTTTGAAGAGACCATGGAGGTCCCTCCAACAGAGCAGCCCCCTCCCCCCGCACCAGTAGTTCAACAGCCTCAGGTGGTGGAAGTACCCGATGAAGAGGAGATCAAGGACGATATCAAAGTTAACCTCGATGTTGAAGTAACTGACGAAACCAAGGTGGAGACCATCGTGGTTCAGGCTGAAGAACCCAAAGAAGAAACAGATGAAATCTTCACGGTTGTTGAAGAGTCCGCTGCGCCCAAAGGCGGTATGCAGGCATTCTACAAGTTTGTAGGAGAAAAAATAAAATACCCTGCCCAGGCAAGACGGATGGGCATTGAAGGCCGTGTATTTGTTGAGTTCGTTATCAATAAAGATGGTACCCTTTCCGATGTACGCGCCATCAAGGGAATTGGTGCAGGATGCGATGAGGAAGCCGTTCGAATTGTACAATCAGCTCCGGCATGGAACCCCGGCAAGCAGCGCGGAAAAGCGGTTAAGCAACGTTATACATTGCCTATCATTTTCAAATTAGGATAATAATAAGTTTCAAGATTTTAGAAGACCTGTTTCAGAAATGAGACAGGTCTTTTTATTTGACTGTGCTTATGTAGATAAAACAATTTATCCCTAGACCAGCCATCCAAATAGCAACCCCAACACAATAATCAAGGCCGAAGGAATTCGTGTAAACGTCAACAGCGCAAACGTTCCAATGGTGAAGGCATACGTCGCAAAAGTATTGTCCAGGGGTTGGAACAGGAATATAGCCGCGGCGGTGACAAGACCAGCACTCGCGGCTGTAATGCCCTCCAGTGAAGCGCGCACTGCCCTGAATTTTTTCAAGCTCTCCCAGAACCGGATCACAAAGAAAATAAGGAACGTACCGGGGAGAAATATCCCTGCCGCCGACAAAAGTGCACCCGCCACCTGACCACCCAAACCGGCATCCTTCATTGACAAAGCCCCAATGTAGGCGCTGAAAGAAAATACAGGACCAGGGATCGATTGAGCGATTGCGTATCCGGAAAGGAATTCACGAGAGGTGAGATAATGTTTAAGTTCAACAAATTCGGTATAGAGCAGTGGTGTTAATACCTGACCGCCACCGAAGATGAGGCTTCCATTGCGATAGAAGTTTTCGAACAGCCGGATGGGCAAGTAGTGGGTCACCCCACCCACTGCGGCCGCCACAATCAATACCCCTGCCCAAAGGATAAAATTCTCCCACCGGATCCTGATCGGAATTTTATCCTCCTTCGGCTGAGCCTTGTATTTAAATGCTGTTACGACTCCTGAAACAATCAAGGCAACGGGATAAAAAAAAGGAGAATAGCGTGGAAAAAATTCAAATATCAGGTAGGAAAAGACTGCAGCCAAAATCATCAGGACAATGCCGGTGCGGGTGTGTACTGTCTTTATGCTCATTGTGTAGGCTGCATAGGACACAAAGCCAACTGCCATGGCGGGAACAAAGCGCGTAAAAGCAAGGGAGACATTCCTCTCCTGAAAGGAGTCCATGATAAGCGCCGCCAGGGTCATCAAGGCTACGGCGGGGAGCATCCACACAAGGAGTGTAAGATAAGCGAGGTTCGGCCCTCCGATTTTGAAACCGATGGCCGTAAGGGTTTGTGTGGAGGTCGGTCCAGGCAGGACCTGACAGAGTGAATTGATTTCAAGCAAGTCTTCCTCCGAAAGGTAGTTTCTCTTGTGAACAAGGATTTTCAGGAAGTGAGCAATGTGGGCCTGCGGACCACCAAAAGTGCTCAGCGAAAGGATGAGCACATCTTTTAAGAAAATAAAGTATCGGACACTTTGGTACAAAGCCTGGGTTATTTATTAGAAACTTGTTTCCGACACAACCAAGCCATCTCCTCAATGCGATTTTTCACAGAATTAACCTGATCATCACAACATAATAAGTCGGTCATGGCGGGGAGTCTTGGTCACTAAAGCTAAATATTTTTGGGTAATTTTAACCCCCTTCACCTTTGGCTCCGGCGGGGCAAGCCTGCAGATTTACCTGAATTGCTGCTGCAGGCAAGCCGAACTAAGGCTGGTCCGGGAATTGCCGTGAGTATTCAAACCAACAAACAATATGGAAAATATAAATCGAAGAAAGTTCGTTCAGGAGTCGCTCAAGATCACCGCCGCTGCGGCCGTGGGTTCTTCTCTGCTCATGAAAAGTGAAGCTGTTATCGCAGCACCTGCGGGTTTAACATTTGCACAGATAGCCTTGCCTTACGCATACAATGCATTGGAGCCGCACATCGATGCGATGACCATGGAGATTCATTATACCAAGCATCATGCAGCTTACATCAAAAATGTAAACGACGCGATAGGCGCGGAAAATATCGCCAACACCAGTGAGAAAGACTTCTTCTTAAACGCATCAAAACTTTCTGCCAAGGCAAGAAATAACGGAGGCGGTGCCTGGAATCACAATTTTTTTTGGCAAGTGATGAAATCGGGCAGCGGCTCGCCATCAGGAAAAGTAATGGATGCCATCACGGCAGCTTTTGGTTCATTGGATAAATTCAAAGAACAATTCGCAGCAGCAGCAACAGGAAGATTTGGCTCGGGCTGGGCATGGCTGGTGAATGACGGCGGCAAGCTCAAGATCGGCTCTACTGCCAATCAAGACAATCCGATGATGGACTCAAGTGAATTAAAAGGTACGCCGTTGCTGGCAATCGATGTATGGGAACATGCTTACTACCTCAAATACCAGAATAAACGGGCAGACTATGTAACTAACTGGTGGAATGTGGTGAATTGGGAGGAAGTGGCCAAACGGATGGCGTAAGCACGCGTTCGGGGTCCCGGTTCAGCAAACATATTAACAGAAATAATGGAATGATGCAGGGCATCAGGGTGGACTGTTATTGCAAACCAAATTGATAGATTTGTAGCTCGATATCTATTTGAATTGACTCAGTATGAGATTGACGAAGTTATTGATTTGTCTTTTAGTATGCTTAGCGTCCATCGCCACATTTGCTCAGGTTAAGGAATCCCTTACGATGCATCACCGGTTTGGCGGAGCTGAATTTGAATACACCAAAGACACTTCTACTTTTGACATAAGTCCCAAGGAAGTCCTTGTTATTATGAAAAATGATCCTTTGGCCTATGCGGAATTCAAAAAGGCAAAATCAAACTATAGCGTATCGGGTGTACTTGGGTTCCTGGGCGGCGGATTGATTATCGTTCCTGTCGTCACCGCTATCGCAGGGGGTGAGCCGGAATGGGGACTTGCCGCCGGTGGCGCCGCGTTGGTCATCTCCTCTATTCCCTTACACCGTGCCTTCAAGCGCCACGCGCAAAGTGCAATCGACACTTTCAACAAGAAGCATACTGCCTTTATACCGCGGACTGAATATTACCTCTCAGGTCTTGGCGCAAGGGTTGTTATTAAGTTCTAGTGAATTGGAAATCCCGATTTCATTGAATCAACCATATCTTCGCTAAGGGGTAAATTCCAGCAGCATCATCTACCAACTAATGGGGAGAAGTACAAATTGTGGCAGTCCTACTTGCCGTTTTGAATAATGGTCAAATGATCGTCCATTATTTTCTCATCCAGAACCTGACGCCCACGTAACACAGGCGCAGCAATTCCCTTTCCAAACAAACGTTGCGAACGAATTATCCTCGCTTCATCCCACCAACCTCGTTCAATGAATGTATGGAGTGTCTGGGCACCACCCTCCACCATTACGGATTGTATTCCCCTCCTGTAAAGGTCATTGAGCATTTCCTGCCAGAAGTTTTCCTCGCCGAGTCTCATCAATATTAGATTCTCATGTACTTCATACTTAATGAGATTGTAACAAAGCGTTGGTTGTGAACGGTCAAAAAGGGCCAGTTTGTCGCTGAGTCGCAGAAAGCGGTCAAAGACAACGCGCACCGGGTTTCTCCCCGACCAGTCGCGAACAGTCAATTTGGGGTCGTCGTGTTGGGCCGTTCTGGTTCCAACCAGGACTGCATCTTCTTCACTTCTCCAGCGATGGACAAGCTGCCGGGATAAATCATTGCTTATCCATTTTGATTCATAATTCTCATGGGCAATAAAGCCATCAGAAGTCTCCGCCCATTTGAGGATAATGTAGGGGCGCTTTTTTTCCACGAAAGTGAAAAACCGCCTGTTCAGGTCTCTGCCTTCTTTCATCAATACCCCACTCATCACTTCTATGCCGGCATCTCGCAATTTCTTAGCTCCATTCCCTGCCACCAACGGATGTGTATCCAGGTTGGCAATGACAACTTTCTTCACCCCATGTGAGATTAGCATGTCGGCACATGGAGGTGTTTTGCCCTGATGGGCGCATGGCTCAAGGTTTACATACACAGTTGCTTCCGGCAATAAGGATTTGTTATCAACGCTTGCTACAGCATTAACTTCCGCATGGGCTTCACCAAATTTTTTGTGCCAACCCTCGCCTATAACCTGCTCCTGATGCACGATGAGGCACCCAACCAACGGGTTTGGACTCACCCGGCCGACACCCAGCCGGGCGAGTTCCATGGCGCGTTGCATGTAAAGTTCATTGGTGATCACAGGCGAAAGATGGAGGGGTTAGATCGAAAATCAAAACGGTACAAGGTCTTCTCCCGAATCATCGCTAGAATTGCACCACATGATCATTGATTCACGAAAACTTTTTCAGCAACTCCTGCGAGAATTCACGGTGCTGGATAATAAGGGTGAAAAGGAAGCCATTCTGTTCCTCGTGCTGGAACATACTTTGAACTTGTCCAGGATGGACGTGATGAAAGGAAAAGATGTGGAAGTGAGCAGCAATCAAGTGCAAGGAATCATTCACAGGCTCAATCAACATGAACCTGTACAGTACATATTGGGTGAAGCCGAATTTTACGGGAGGAAATTCAAAGTCGATCCATCGGTGCTGATACCGCGTCCTGAAACTGAGTTGCTGGTGAATGAGGCGATCAAATACATAAAGAAGAACCAGCATGAGATAAGCATTCTCGACATCGGAACTGGAAGTGGTTGCATCGCAATCACCCTCGCCCTCGAGGTTCCCCAATTAAGAATATTCGCTACAGACATCACTGCGGGAGCCCTCCTGACGGCCAAAGAAAATGCGGCACAGCTTGGGGCGGAAGTCCGGTTCACCCTTCATGATATCCTGAACGACGAGTTGAATTTTGGGCCACTGGACATTATCGTAAGCAATCCACCTTACATAGCTGAAAGCGAAGCAGTAGCCATGGCTCCCAATGTTACTGCGCATGAACCTCCTGCGGCCTTGTTCGTTCCCGATTCGGATCCCCTGTTGTTTTACAGAGCCATCGCGAAAAAAGCCAAAGCAGCCTTAAAGCTCGGTGGAATTGTAATAGTAGAAATCAATGAACGATATGGAGCACAAACAGCGATGTTGTTCCAATCCATTGGATTCAAGGAGGTGAAAATCACTCAAGACCTGGAGGGAAAGGACAGGTTGGTTAGCGGTAATCGGTAACTGTAGCCTTTCTCGAGATCACCCAAATAAAGGGAAGAAGCCATAAGCCATAAATTATCCTTTGTAGTGTAGGGATCTAAGCATGCGGCCACTGGATGTCATTCAATGGTGATAGGACTTTTCTTAACTTGCTTGGGATGAAAGCAGTGCGCTCTCTATTTGTTTTTCTTGTTCTGGCCGCTTGTGTGGACAGGGTCCAGATCGATATATCACAGGGTCTTGTTTTTCCGATTGTAATCGACGGCAGGATTACCAACGAACCTGGGCCGTATACAATATCAATTAGCAAGGCTTTTGATATAGATTCAAAGTACAATTTAAAAGCCCCTGTTTCTGTTAGGACTGTTACATTATCTGATAATGCCGGGGCGAGTGAAGATTTGAAAGAAGTACAAAAGGGGCAATACCAGACTGCATCCAACGGAATGAGGGGCCAGGAAGGTCACGTTTACAAATTGCGGATCGAGCTATTGGATGGAGGTGTTTATGAATCTTCTCCTGACACGTTAAATGCAAGTGGCAAAATTGATGCGCTCTACCATAGTTTCAAATCCGATGTTAGCGCTGGTAAAGAAAAATATGGCTTTGATATCCTTTTCGATGCATCATCGGGAGACCACAAATCAGGTAGATTTCTATGGAAGTTCATCGGCACGTTCCAATCAGATACAAATCCGGAATTGGCGTGCGAAGATCCAGGTCTAAGTACTTGTGCCCCATGTGGTGAAAAAGCGTGCGATGAGTGCAACTACTGTAACTACAAACCCATTTGCAGTGGCATTAGAAACATCAGCCAGTATATACAACTCAATCGCGCAAACTTTTTACAATACAGTCCCTGTGAATGCTGTACATGTTGGTACAATTTTTTTAATTCTACCCCTATTCTAAGCCAGGATCAATCTCTCAACGATGGCAATTATATTGGAGTCAAAGCGAACTACATACCGCTTGATCCATGGGTATTTCAACATAAGGTACATGTCGAACTTGTCCAGGAAAGTCTTTCACTCCAGGCGCTGAACTTTTACAAAGCCATCAAAAGTCAAAAGGAAGCGGTCAATAGTCTGTTTCAGCCAGTGACTGGCAAAATTCCTAGTAATTTTATTTTGATCAAACCAACGCAGACTCCATTGTCAGGGATATTTGTTGCTACCGGTGTCGTTCGCAAGACACTTTTCATTACTCGAGGGGATGTCCATCCCGAAACTCTCATCCCATCCAATGCGTTACCCTGGGTAGACAGCTGCCTCAAGCTATTCCCAAATGGAACGACGACCAAACCAGCTTTCTGGGAATAGCACTCATTGAATGGATTTGTTAGAACTTCAACGTCATCATCACCATAAAATTTCTCCCAGCCTGCGGGTAATAGTAGGCTGCATTGGCATAAGAATAACCATTGGAAGAATATTTTACATCGAGAAGATTATTCAACAAGAAGCTAAAACCTAATTCCTTCATTCCCTTCGGATTCATCTGATAGTTCAGCCGAAGGTCGTTGATAAAATAACTGCTAAGTGTCAGGCTTTCATGTTGGGTATTATCCAGGTATTGCTTGCCTACGTACTTTGACAACCAGGTGGCCTGGAAATGACGAAACACACTCCATGTCAACTGGCTGCCGGCAATAACACCGGGTGACAAAACGATCGTGGTATTTTTTGTAATGGGAACATTGTTCTCCAGGGTGAGAAAATCCTTGTTCTTATTGACACTTAGCGTGGCGTTTGCATTCCACGTCCATTTTTCAGAGAGCCGCACCATCCCGGATAATTCAAGGCCGGTACGATAACTTTTGCCCACATTGGTGCGGATGGGATAGCCCTGGTTATCGAGTTGACCCGTGAGCACCAGCTGATCAGTATAATTCATATAGTAATAATTCGCTTCAAACCCATACCGGCTCGCATTGCGGCGCAGGCCCAGTTCGAAGTTGCCCAGCTTTTCCGGGCGTGGCTTTACGCTTCCATCGATATAGTCGGAACGGTTTGGCTCTCGATTCGCAATGGCATACGATGCATACAGGACATTTCTTTCTGAAAGAGCGTAATTCAACCCAGCCTTCGGATTGAAAAAATTAAAATGTTCGCTCACATCATAGGGCGATTGGTCATCACGGGTACCGGCCGTCTGATAATCCACCTTCCGGTACTGGAGGTCTACGAACGTATTGAGTCTTCCGGCGAGCTGATAATTCCATTTAGCATAAGCGTTGAAATCATTTTTTTGTGAATTCCCTTCATAGTAATGGTACCGAATAGGTACTTCCGTATGCTGTGCCCAAATGATTTCTCCGAAGTGTTTGGCCTGGGCATATTGATTGTATGCGCCGCCGATGACGAGGTTTGTCTTTCCTTTCGCATAATTGAACGACCAGGTTGCGCCATAAAACTTGTTGTCCAGCCACTGACGGACAATCACATCGCTGGCGGTCAGGGTGGTGTCTTTCAATATGATGTCTGGTAATCCCATACTCTGAAACGATTGGGCCTGGTGATACTCCTCATAGTACCCTCTTCCGTAAGTATAATGCAAGGAGACGTTGGCATTCCAATGTTCGCCAAGCTGCTGGGAGATGTGAAGCTGGTAGTGATCTTGCCGGTAATCATCGACCTGGTTATCATAATAGCGGGCGATGGTGCCGTCGGGATTGTAAATGGCGCCCGCATAGTTTAACCGGCGGTGGTTTTGCAGGGTGGCTGAGTCCACACCGTACCATGATTGATACGTCTTTTCATGACCCCCAAACGTGATTGCTTTGATCACCGTCTTTTTTCCGTAGTAACCTCCGCTTAGATAGTAGGAACCGAGGTCGGAGGAAGCGCGCTCCACGTATCCATCGGAAGTAATTTTGGAAACCTTTCCATCAAACGCCCAATGATTATTGATGAGTCCCGTTCCTCCACGGAGTGTATACCGCTGGGTATTGAATGAACCTCCTGCGGTTATCACTTCCGCATACGGTTCAGACTGCAAGGTATTGGTTTGCAAATTCACACTTGCCCCAAAGGCACTGCCCCCATTGGTTGACGTTCCCACACCCCGCTGAATCTGGATACTTTGTGTGGAAGACGCGATGTCAGGAATGTCTACCCAATAAGTCCCTTGTGACTCACTGTCATTGTAGGGAATACCATTGATAGTCACATTCACTCGAGTGGCGTCGCTGCCGCGGATTCTGATTCCGGTGTACCCCACTCCCGCACCGGCATCTGAGGTGGTGACCACGGAAGGTGTCCAGTTTACAATGTAAGGCAGGTCCTGTCCAAAGTTCTGCTTTTGAATGGCTTGCCTGTTCATTACCATAAACGTCGTTGGTGTCTTTTCATTGGCGCGCGTCGCACTTACCACCACTTCATCAGTCATAGTGGAAGTCTCCTCCAGGACCAGGTCAAGGGTGGTGTTGCCGGTCAACGTCAGTGTCTCTTTCCTGTCGGCATATCCGAGAAAACGGACAAGTAGTACGTGTTCCCCTGCAGGCAGATTTTCAAGTCTGAACCAACCAAGGTCATCGGTGATTGCAGACACGGTGCTGCCTGCCACCTGAATCGTCGCACCTGTCAATGGTTTATGTTCTTTGCTATCCCGGATTGTGCCAATGACGGCGAATTGTGCACTTGCTTCAAACGCCAGAAGCAGCAGCGCTGCAGACAAAAAAGACTTAACCATTTTATGTATTTGGTTTAAACCTGCCACGCAGAAGGGGACTGCATGTGCGTAATTATCCCGATTGTCCGACAGTTGTCGGGATCGGGACTTGCCTCCCTTCGGCCGCATTACCGGCATCAGGTTCTATGGGTATAATCTCAGCCCGTTATATTATGGCACCCCTTATTGGCTGTAAAAGTAAGATTATTATTTCGGATTATGGGTGCGGAGACTACAAGAATCACTCCTTGAGTACAAGGTCAATGCACATCACTGCGGCCAATATCAATTTGCGCAGCGGATGGTCGGCTGGAACTTCGGAGCTGATTTGCAGGATGTAGTTATCGGCAGTGGTGAACAATTCCTTACCCAGCCCGTTCCATTTCTTGGTCACTGCCGCGAACTCCTTACCGTCATGAGATACAAATTTGAAGTCCCAGCTTGTCCAATGGCCTCGTAGCATACACAAGGGACGATCATTGGCATCCAGCACCTCAAATTTTCCGCCAATGGAGAAAAACTTCTGTTTGAATTTGCCCACCACTTGCTCATGTTCATCCAGGACCGTGACATGCGACATAAAAAAGGTGGTTCCTCGCTGCACGGTCAGGACTTTTCCACCCCGCGGGCTCTTGATCACCATGTTGAAGGGTGTCATTCGCTTGAGGTCTGTAAAACGAAACAGTTTGGTGAAAATCCCAAGATTTTCTTCCCGGCACTCCATCACAATTTCTTTCGTTTCCGGGTCGAGGATATCAAAGCTATTGGACGCCTTGAAAATACGCACATGCTCTTTGATAAAGAAGATATTCTTGTTCAGCGCACTGTCCATATTGAAATAATTCAGATTACCCTGAGCAAGTTCTTGATGGCGCATTCTTTCTCCAGGAGCTTGTGGACCTCGTCCACTTTCACGCGGTCCTGCTTCATTGAATCGCGATAGCGGATGGTGATTGTTTCATCCTGAAGGGTCTGGTGATCAATGGTCAGACAGAACGGTGTTCCGATAGCATCCATCCGGCGGTAGCGTTTGCCAATCGTGTCCTTATCTTCATAATAACATTGGAAATCAAACCGTAGAGAGTTCATAATGGCCTCGGCCTTCTCCGGCAATCCATCCTTTTTGATCAAGGGTAGGATGGCCACTTTGCTTGGGGCCAACGGAGGCGGTATTTTCAACACGATACGTTCGCTTCCATCTTCAAGTTTCTCTTCGGTGTAGGCACTTGAAAGTACCGACAAGAACATACGGTCGAGTCCTACGGAAGTCTCCACCACATAGGGTACAAAGTTCTGATTATCCTCCGAATCAAAGTATTGAAGTTTCTTACCTGAGAACTTTTCGTGACTCTTCAGGTCAAAGTCGGTGCGAGAGTGTATTCCTTCCAGCTCTTTGAAACCCATCGGAAACTCAAATTGAATATCGCACGCCGCGTTGGCATAGTGCGCGAGGTTCAGGTGATCATGAAACCTGTATTTTTCTTTACCGAGCCCCAACGCCTGGTGCCACTTCATCCTGTTCTCCTTCCAGTACTCGTACCACTTCATTTCCTCACCGGGCTTCACGAAGAATTGCATTTCCATCTGTTCAAAGTCCCGCATGCGGAAAATGAACTGGCGTGCGACGATCTCATTCCGGAATGCTTTACCAATTTGTGCTATACCAAATGGAACTTTCATCCGACCGGTTTTTTGCACATTTAGGAAATTGACAAAAATTCCCTGGGCCGTCTCCGGACGCAAATAGATCTTGTTGGCCTCCTCGGCAATGGAGCCCATGTCTGTGGAGAACATGAGGTTAAATTGCCGGGCGTCGGTCCAGTTTTTGCTTCCGGAAACTGGGTCTGTAATTTCAAGATCTACCACAAGCTGTTTCAGGTCCGCCATGTCATTGTTGTTCATGGCGGCTTTGAGACGCGCGTTGGTCTCATTTATTTTCTTCAGGTATTCAAGAACCCGTCCATTGGTTTGCACAAACATGGCCTTGTCGAATGACTCTCCAAATCGTTTGGCTGCCTTCTCGACTTCCTTGTCAATCTTTTCCTCCATTTTGGCAACGGCATCCTCAATCAAAACGTCGGCGCGGTATCGTTTCTTAGAATCTTTGTTATCGATCATCGGGTCATTAAAGGCATCCACATGGCCAGAGGCTTTCCAGATAGTGGGGTGCATAAAGATGGCTGAGTCAATTCCGACGATGTTGCTGTGCATCCTGGTCATGAATTGCCACCAATATTCCTTGATGTTGTTCTTCAGTTCAACACCATTTTGGCCATAGTCATACACGGCACTCAAGCCATCGTAGATTTCACTGGAGGGAAAAATAAACCCATACTCCTTGGCATGGGAAACTACCTTTTTAAGAATGTTTTCGTCTTGCTGTGCCATAAGGGCCTGCAGGCAGGCAGGCGCAAAGATACTTTCAAAATTCAGAAGGAGAAGGATGGAAATTAACTTCTTTGAATAGGTAACTCCAGGGTAAAGCGTGTGCCCTCTCCCAGGACCGACTGAAGGGCAATGACACCCCCCAGTTTCTCCATGGCTTCTTTAACGATATAAAGCCCAAGGCCACTACCCTTGGAGTTTTCGGATGCCCTATAAAACATATTAAACACGCTCCCATGATGGGCCTGGTCGATTCCTATACCGTTGTCATCAATCTGCAATATCAAACGGTCCCCGCTTTCTGTGCTGGAAAATCTGATATAACATGGGTCCTTGTATTGATCCCGGTATTGAATGGAGTTTGAAATCAGGTTAAAGAGCACTATTTGCAACCGGGTTTTGTCTGTGATCAGCACGAGACTCTCCGGAAGCTCATTCTGAATGCTCATCGCATCTGCTCCACTAATGAATTTAAGGGCGTCAAATGTTTCACGCGCAAGTTCCCTGAGTGCAACGGGCTCCAGTCTCACTTCTGACCGCACGTTGCGGGAGAAATTGATGATGTCACGAATAAATTGTTCAAGCCGCACGATGCGACCTTTCATGAGGTTGAGGTATTGTTCTGTTTCTTTCAAATCCGATGATCGCTCGGCGAGTTGAATCAGGCCGGAGATCGAACTGAGGGGTGCCCGCAAATCATGAGACACACTGTAGACAAACCTGTCCAGCTCGGCGTTTATTTTAGTAAGTTCAGAATTCTTGTTAAGGATCTCTGTTTCAGACTGCAAAACGAGTCGGTCAAAGAATATGATGATCAATATTCCAATAAGTAATGCGATAAGAAAATCAATAATCAAATAGAAATGCGCTTCGCTGGGAGAAAATTGAGATGGTTTGAAAATGGCAATCAAAAACAATACATAGCTCAGAATGGTAAATCCAATGCCCACCCAGCGCTCCTTGTACCCAAATACGGCCATGGCTCCGAGACTGCTGGGAATAAAGAAAATGTAGGTTCCCGTTTGCAGGGGGTCGGCATCGATGAATGAAAAGTAGAATGCCAGGACATTGCACCGGACCAGGTGAAGGAAAATGGCGGTATTCGTCCACTGGTATCGCAAAAGTCCGAGGCAAATGAGGGAGACAAAAAAGCCAAGGAAAAGGGATGTGGGTTCTCCCTGGGGGTTAAAAAGATTGATGATGAAAAAAAAGAAATCAACACCCAGATACATCAATACCAGGTAAGTCCCCAGAAGGATTTTACGCTTCTGGCTCTCTGTGCTGATAACCTGGTTGCCGAGAATAAATCGATGTATCATTCCGATTCCTAATCAAGGGCAAAACTATCTATTGCTCATAACTTCTTTGTCTTGCGCGGTAAAAGATTCCTGACTTTCAACAGGCAATACAAGGGTGAATCTTGTTCCAGCGCCCTCCACCGAATTCAAAGCAATCGTACCTCCCATTTTTTCAACCGCTTCTTTAACAATGTAGAGGCCCAACCCGCTTCCTTTCGAATTCTCGGTCGCCCGGTAGAACATGTTAAATACGTTTGGCTGATGGCTAGGGTTTATTCCTATCCCATTATCGTCTATGAAAATTACAATGCCGTCGGTGCCTGGTTGAAATGAGAATTTAATAAAAGAAGACTCTTTGCGGACATCACGGTACTGAATGGCATTGGAAATCAGGTTAGACAATATCATCTCCAGTCGCATCCGGTCAACCGTTATTGTCATGCCCGGATGTAAATTGTTTTCCAGTTGAATGGCATCTGCACCGGGAATGTTCTTCAGTGCCTCAAACGTTTCCTGAATAAGGTTCGTAATATTAATCTCTTCTAATTGACGGGGAGATCTCTCGTTTCTGGAAAAGTTGATTATATCATGTATAAACTGATCCAACCGCTGGATCCTTCCTTTCATGAGATCCAGATACTGAATGACATCGCCTGAATTGTTTGATTTTTCAATCAACTGAATGAGCCCTGAGATTGAACTTAACGGTGCGCGCAAGTCATGTGACACACTGTACACAAACCTGTCCAGTTCTCTGTTTGCTTTTAAGAGTTGCTCATTTTGATCCAGCATGATGGTTTCATTTTCTCTTAAATTTTTCTCTGCCTGATAATTCAGTTTTGAAAAGAGGAGAAATGAATAAATACAAATGGTGGCATTGACAGCAGCGTTGATTACAAAAAATAGTCTGTCTTGCGAGGGTGAAAAATGTCTCTCATCAATGATCCCAAAACCCCCCAGGTAAACCAGGACATACAACACGGTTGAAAGCGTGGCAAAAAATAAAGACTTTGGCCAGTCTTTGAAATCATAGATGGTAAGGGCTACGGCGCCAGCGGCAAAGAGGTGAAGGTGGATACCCGTGGCAAAAGATTCACTCGAAGCCACAATAAAAATCAGGACGTTGAACACAAGCAAACCAATTGCCTTGGCGGCTTCCGTCTTTCCGGCCCGGTTCAGGAAAAAAGTCAGGACGGAAGCGGTAAAGAATCCAACATAAATGAACGATTGAACATGAATCTCCAGCAGCCAATCCAGAAAAATATACACTGAGGTGAGAATGAAAACCAAAATGGATAACCTGCTGATCAGTATTATTCTCTTGCGCTCAGTATGACTCTTACTAGCAGGCATCAGGTAATTCAGGTAATATTAGGTTGGTTACTTTATGCTAAAATATAGAGGTAATTGACTTTTATCCTTTCTTTTATTGGAATTAATTTAGTTAAGCGGTCCACCCTACTTATTTTAAGGTCGTGATCAGAACCATTGGATTAGCCATTGCTTTTTCGCCTACGGCCGGTCAGATGCTGGCTGAAGCGCTCCATCTTGCCCGTCAATTTCGGTCGCGTTTGGTGCTGATTCATATTGGTGAACATGGGGTTAAAGAAGAGGCTCTTATGCAAGCCCTACTTGAAGATCATGCCATCTCAAAACAATCCGTTACCATTCGTTGGGACAAAGGTTCGGCTGCGAAGGCAATCATTAATGCTTGCGACTCCGAAAAAGTAGACCTGCTGCTTGCGGGGGCATTGAAAAAAGAAAATTTACTTCACTACTACCTGGGAACCATCGCGCGCCACATTATGCGACGTGCAAATTGTTCTGTCTTGTTACTTACTCAACCTTCCTCCGACCCGCAGGGATTCAAAAACATTGTTGTAGATGCCGAAGAAGGTCCATTTGTTGAAGACTCCATTTCGCTGGCCTCCCAGTTTGCCGCCCGGGAAAAAAACGCCTGGATTCACGTGGTCCGCGAACTCAAACTGTATGGACTGGCCATGTCGGCCTCGGATCAATGTACGGAAGATGAATATGACTCCATTCGCCATGGGTTGATAAAAGACGAGATTGAAAAAGTTGAGACCCTTCTCCGCAAAGTACCCCATGAGGGTCTAAAGACCAATATCAAAGTGGTATCCGGCAAGTCAGGATTTGAACTCGCACAGTTTGCCAAACGCAAACAGGCAGACCTCCTGGTCGTAGGCGCACCACCAAGACGGTTCAAACTCCTGGATCGGATGTTTACCCATGACCTGGAGTATGTCTTTGCCGATCTCCCCTGCAACCTGCTGATCGTGCAACAAAGAAAGGAGCAAGCCCGTGGCTAAGCTTTCTCATATCGAACTAATTCACCTCATGATTCAACTCGGGGTGATGCTTGCCTTTGGCCGGGCACTGGCAGAAGTGGCCAGAAAATTCAAGCAGCCTGCCGTAGTCGGAGAAATTATCGCAGGCCTGATCCTGGGCCCTACTATCCTTGGAACTTTTTCTCCTGATTCATTTGACTTGTTGTTCCCGAATACTGGCGCATCGGCCATCGTACTCGACGGTTTTACCAAAGTAGCCGTGGTCATGCTGTTGTTCATTGCCGGGCTTGAGGTGGATTTGCATATTGTCTTTCAGCAGGGCAAACAAGCCATATACTCCAGCCTGTTTGGATTGGTGATCCCGTTCTTTCTCGGGTTTATTATCCCCTATTCCTTTCCTGGTTTCTTTGGTGATGCCAGCGGCACTGATCACTTGTTGTTCTCCCTTTTCATGGGTACGGCCATGGCTATTTCCGCACTGCCAGTCATCGTCCGCATTATGATGGACCTCAAATTATTCAAAACTAAAATTGGCATGCTGGTGGTTGCCTCCGCCATGATCGATGATGTTATCGGGTGGATGATCTTTTCCATCATCCTTGGATTGATCGGAAGAGGCGGACAACTGGCCGTGGGTTATACCTTTCTTCTTACGGTGGGGTTTATGGCATTTATGCTTACGATCGGACGGGGGTTACTCAATCGCATTCTGCCATGGGTAAATAAAAAACTGGCATGGCCAGGCGGACTTCTTGCGTTATCCTTGTCCTTGTGTTTCCTGGCGGCAGCATTCACAGAATATATCGGTATTCATGCTGTTTTTGGCGCCTTTATGGTAGGTATCGCCCTGGGTGACTCCGAGCACATGAGCGAGCGAGCAAAAGAAATCGTCCATCAATTCATCAATAATATTTTTGCGCCCTTGTTTTTTGTGGCCATAGGTTTAAAGGTGAATTTTCTCGTCAACTTCGATCTTGGCCTTACCCTCGTCATTTTGATCATCGCTTTCGCCGGAAAGATTATTGGAAGCGGTGCGGGTACCCGACTCGGGGGGTTCACCTGGCGTGAATCGCTGGCAGCCGGCTTTGGTATGAACGCACGCGGGGCCATGGAAATCATTTTGGGCATCGTTGCCTTGGAGAGCGGGCTTATCAATGAGAAGGTATTTGTCTCGTTGGTCATTATGGCCCTCATCACCAGCATGACGAGCGGGCCCCTGATGAAGTGGATGTTGAAATCCAGACCGGAGCCATAATACCCATCATTAGGCAGTAATCAGAGAAGAAAAAAGCGTTTACCTTTTTTCTCAAGGCTGGGTACGGAGAGGATTCAAAGCGGTTTGTGAAATACCTGTAGATGCCACCAGGCGAATCCAGGTTTACCGACGCAATTCTGACATTCGCCTACATCTCCTACTGACTTGCCTTTTTGCAATGGCTCAAGCCACCTTTGCTGCGTTCATTTGAATATAAATTCAAAGGTCATGGAAGAGTACAAAAACGAGAACTATTCTAACAATCTCAAAGACAGGATCATGGGCGAAACGCGGGAGCGTCGCAACCTGAACACCAGCTCAGGACGGGTTTTGGGCGGACTTGTCCTGGTGGTGATTGGAGGTCTGATCTTTGCCAACAGAGCAGGCGCTGACATTCCTAATTGGATATTCTCATGGCAAATGATTGTCATTTCCGTGGGGATCTACATCGGGGCACGCCGATCTTTTCGTCCGGGGGGATGGATCATACCCATTTTAGTGGGGACGGTTTTCCTCGCCAATGATTGGTTGTTTGACTACAGCGACATTCGTCCCTACCTCTGGCCAAGTATCCTGATGGTGATAGGACTCTACATGATTTTTCGCCCCCGCCGAAGGAGAGGAAATTTTTGGGATTCCAATACCATCTCGTCTGAAGATTCCATCGATGCGGTATCCATTTTCGGAGGTACACGAAAGAACATAATATCCAAAGATTTCAAGGGTGGGGAAATCACCACCTTCTTTGGTGGCAGTTCCTACAATATCCGCCTGTGTCAGGTTG
>JANYHW010000123.1 GCA_025358885.1 Cytophagales bacterium
TGTGTCGCTGGGACCAGGTTCAAATCAAAACCGAAATTGGTTGAGCTATTGGGCAATTTGAACAGGCTGTTAACATCCTGAGAAGGCAGGGTCTGTGAATAGGAAAAATAGAGCAGACCATCCGAATATACTTTGAGGTAAGTGGAATCCTTATCGCTCACCAGGTCGAGTATGCTGATATCTCCGTACGCCAGGGGAAACGCCAGCGTCGGGGTCAGGGTCAATGAATCGAAGGTGTAGTCCTTGTTGTCAATGCATGACACCAGGCTTAGTACACAGACGACGGTAAAAGCGCGAAAAAACATTATTTGAACTGCTTATTAGACTATTTATCTTTCCCAAGGTAATGGAAGTAACCACTATCCCAAGGCCCCGCGTTTGATTTCTTCAACAACGGAGGGGTCTAAAAGGGTAGTGGTATCTCCCAAATTGGATGTATCACCTTCTGCCACTTTGCGCAGGATACGTCGCATGATTTTGCCTGATCGTGTCTTGGGTAGCCCGGAAACAAATTGAATCTTATCCGGCTTGGCGATAGGACCTATGATCTTAGACACTACCTCTCGTATTTCATTTCTCAGGTGACTTTCTTCATGCACAGGATCATACGTCACTACAAAAGCATATACGCCTTGACCCTTGATGTCGTGGGGAAAACCCACCACTGCGGATTCGCAGACAGCGGAGTGCTCATCGATGGCGCTTTCGATTTCTGCAGTACCCATATTGTGCCCTGAAACTATAATGATATCGTCCACCCGGCCCGTGATCCGGTAATTACCGTCTTCGTCGCGTTTGCATCCGTCACCTGTGAAGTACTTTCCGGGAAAGGTCGAGAAATAGGTATCCTTGAATCGTTGGTGATCGCCATAAATGGTGCGTGCCATGGCCGGCCAGGGAAATTTTAAAGTGAGTCTCCCTTCAATGCCATTGCCTTCCATCTCCTTTCCATTCTCATCCATAACCGCCGGCTGAACGCCGGGCAAGGGAAGGGTGGCATGGGCCGGTTTCAATTTGGTAACGTGGGCAATCGGCGAGATCATCATACCTCCTGTTTCGGTTTGCCACCAGGTATCGACAATGGGACATTTATTCTTTCCAATATTGTGATCATACCAGTGCCAAGCCTCTTCATTGATTGGTTCACCCACTGTGCCCAGAATTTTAAGGGAAGAAAGGTCGTATTTCTCGACAAAGGAAATAGGTGCCTTCTCCAATGAACGGATTGCCGTGGGTGCTGTGTAAAAAATATTTACTTTATGCTTTTCTATCGCGTGCCAAAATCGTCCCATGTCAGGCCATGATGGAATGCCCTCAAACATCAGGGTGGTGGCGCCCGCAGAGAGTGGACCATAGAGTATGTAGGAGTGTCCGGTGATCCAGCCCACGTCGGCTGTACACCAGAAGACCTGACCCTCGTTGTACTGAAATACGGTCTTAAAAGTATAATCAGTATATACCATATAGCCTCCGCAAGTATGCACCATGCCCTTGGGCTTCCCGGTTGAACCGGAAGTATATAAAATGAACAGCATATCTTCGGCGTCCATTACTTCAGCCGGACAAACCGCATCGACTTTTCCCAATTCATCATGCCACCAGAAATCCCGGGACGGCTTCAAGGTCAGCGAGGATTTGGTTCGCTGAAATACGATGCATGTCTTGACGGTCGGACATTTCAACAAGGCTTCGTCAACGATGGCCTTCAGGTCTATTTTCTTGTCCCCTCTGAAAGCTCCATCCGCCGTCAATACCAGTTTACAGCCTGAGTCGTTGATCCGGTCGACCAGGGAGCCTGAAGAGAATCCTGCAAAAACCACTGAGTGCACTGCTCCAATCCGTGCACACCCCAGGATGGCGTACGCTACTTCCGGTACCATAGGCATGTAGATACAGACCCTGTCACCCTTCTTCACACCGTGTGCTTTGAGCATGTTGCCTACCCTGCCAACATTTTCCGATAGCGATTGATAGGTAATTTTTATTGAGGCTTCATTCGGATTGTTGGATTCCCACAAGATGGCAGTCTGGTTGGCCCGGGCGGGCAAATGTCGATCGATGCAATTTTCGGTAATATTCAATTTTCCGCCGACAAACCACTTTACTTCAGGTTTTCGAAAATCCCACTCCAGCACTTTATCCCATTTCCTTCGCCAAACGAAGTCTTCTGCAACATCCGACCAAAAGGCTTCCGGGTCCATGATGCTCGCACCGTACTGATTCCGATAGTCCTGAATGGAATTGATGATTTTCATTCGTTAATGCGTTAAGTGAGGTTGCGTGACATGTCTGTTATCACGGCCCGGTGACGAGGAGTCCATGCTCTTTCATAACCAAATTGGAGGGAGGGGCCAAATTAAAAGTCCAACTCTTTCACCATTTTTCAAAATTCCCGAAAATTAAATCTTAAAAAAACCTTACTTTCAAACCAACCTAAATATAATGAACACAAACTTCGCAAGCTGTGTTACGCCCTTGATCGTCAGCCGCAGAATATTGGTGGATTTAGAAATTTCAATGATGACGTTTTATAGCGCATTTGGAGGCATCAGAAATTTGATCTTAGTATCGAATGAATAACCAGGAACATATTCTTACAATACTGGTGCTCCACAACATGGAGCTCAGGAACTCCTGCGCCTTTCAATCTTTAACCAGAAACTTGAAACTAAACAATAATAAAGGGCATCTGTTTGTCTACGATAATACCCACGAGCGTCAGGTCATTTCAGGTCATGATTGCTGGGAAATAGCTTATTTCCATGATCCTTCCAATTCAGGTGTAAGCCGCGCTTATAATATGGGTGCTCTTATGGCACAAAAGCTCGGCAAAAGATGGCTTTTATTGGCGGATCAGGACACAACATTTCCAGACGACATTTTTGAAAAGTACATTCTCGCCATGGATCTCCATCCTGGTTACCGTGTTTTCGCTCCCATCCTGACTGACAACCAAGGCGTTATTTCTCCTTTCAAGCCAGGCTATACTTCTGGAAACCGGATCAAGAAAGTAGTTGTGGGAAGACATCTATTGGATCAAATGCATGCCATCAACAGCGGATTGCTGATTGATCTTCAATTATTTGAAACAGCCGGCGGATATGATGAGCGCTTCAAGCTAGATTTCAGCGATATCGTGTTCTTTTCAAAACTCAAATTTTTTATCCGAGAAATAGTAATTGTTGGTGCTTTTTGCGGCCATGGGCATTCGTCGCAAGAAAGTGGGAACATAGAATTTGGGTTAAGTCGGTTCAAGGGATATTTACACGCATTGAGTATCCTTGGCTCCACAAGAAAGGCCCGGGCTGCATATCTTATCCGGGCGGGCATGAGGGCGGTCAAATTATCCTTTCAATACAAATCAGTCCGCTTTGTAGGGTCCTTATTTGGAACAACATGATCAATCCCTACTCCAGTTATATTCTTTCGTTTCTATTGTCATTGGGAGCTTTTTGGCTGGGTTGGTCAGGTTTGTTTCCTCCAGTAAGTCAGTACTTAATACTTTTTCTTCTTGTCACATTCCTATTTCACTTTGGTTTCTCATTTTATTGGAAGAAGAAACTTGCCCCAGCCCTCAAAGCCACAGACATATACTTTAATCCAATAGCTATCACAATATTTCTTTATGCCCTTTGGTCGCTTGATTTTGTATATGAGGGAGGCGTTCCCCTATTGAAGATACTGTTGAACCAGCCTTACGACTACAGGCTTTTTGGTTTTCCCAGTGTACATGTCTTCACGGTCACATTTAGCTCCTTTTTCACCGTGTACCTCTTTGCACTGTATGTTTCTACCCGCAAGCGTCTATACCTAGTTCTTTATCTGGTAAACCTTTTCGCTGCGTTACTGATATTCAGCCGGGCGATGTTGATTTTCAATATTATCTCAAGCTTGTTTGTTTATTTCCTGTCGTCCCCCTCCATTTCCTTTAGGCTCGGTGTGCTTCTGCTTGCGGGCCTAATCAGCCTTGTATTCGGATTTGGCCTACTCGGCTCTCTTCGGGTTTCATTCGAAGCAAAAAGGAAGTACGACACAGAGCTATTTTTAGATATCGGTGAGGCGACGCCTTCCTTTAGGAAATCCGTCATCCCCAAAGATTTCTTTTGGGGATACATTTATCTGGCTTCCCCCTTGGCCAACCTTCAATATAATATCAACACATTTCATGTACCACCTTTTTCCCTGGGCAGATTGATGCAGCATATCAATAATGAAATGCTGTTTGATTTTATTTCCAAGCGCACCAATCGCCTATTCGGTTTAAAGAGAGAGGCCGAAAACATTATTCCTAAAAAACCATTCAACGTATCTACTGTCTATTCGCGGAGTTTCAGTTATCAGGGCCTGACCGGCATGATCGTCATGGCTATCTTTGTCCTGATGGTGCCTTGGCTTTACATCCAATTTCTACCCGCTAATCGGTACAGTCTCACGGGGATTGCCATCTTGAATACTATGTACCTCTTTCTGTTTTATGACAATACCATACGCTTTACAGGACTTGGCCTTCAATTGGTGTATCCATTTATCCTTCCGATGGCAGAAAAGGCCAATGCCTGGTTGTTAAAAAAATGAAAATATGAACATTTCAGTTTGCATGGCTACACACAACGGAGGAATGTACATCCGGGCTCAAATCGATTCAATCTTACCACAATTGAAAGAGGGAGATGAGTTGATAATTTCGGACGACGATTCCACTGACGAGTTTCTCTGTATTTTGAAATCATATCAGAATCCGCGGATTCAACTTTTGCCCACCAGGCATTTCGGCAGCCCAGTGCAGAATTTTGAATACGTATTAGGCCGGAGCAAAAATGAACTGATCTTTCTGGCCGAC